>NZ_JAGPYL010000041.1:0-46525 GCF_018070095.1 Micromonospora sp. U56 | reverse complement strand
GCGCCATCTCCAAACACCGCGCCAAGGGCGCCATCGACCGCACCAACTACCACCACACCATCGCCATCAAGATCCTCAACACGACGGCGTTGACAACCAACCCACCCCCTTAACTGAACGGCATTGGGGTTAGTTGAGGCCGCCCTGGATGCCGATGAGGGCGCCGACGAGGTAGGTGGCCGCGGCGGCGGCGGTGCCGAGCAGGAGTTGGCGCAGGCCGCTGGTCCACCAGGGGCGGTAGGTGAACCGGGCGACGATCGCCCCGGCCACGAAGAGCCCCACCGCGCCGACGCCGAGCGCCAGCCAGAGGCTGGTGAAACCGAGCAGGTAGGTCAGCAGCGGCACCAGCGCCCCGACCGAGAAGCAGAGGAACGACGACGTCGCCGCCGACCAGGGGCTGGGCTGCTCGTCCGGGTCGACGCCCAACTCCTCCCGGACGTGCACCCGCAGCGCCTCCTCCGGGTTGCGCCGGACCGCCTCGGCGACCTGGGTGGCGAGGTCGCGGGGCAGGCCCCGGGCGACCCACGCGTCGGCCAGCTCGCGGGCCTCCGCCTCGGGGTGCCGCTCCAGCTCGCGCCGTTCCTTGGCCACCTCGGCGGCGACCTGCTCGTTGGCCGAGCGGACGCTGGTGTACTCCCCCAGCCCCATCGAGATGGCGCCGGCGACCAGGCCGGCGGTGCCGGTGAGCACGATGCTGCGCGGCGAGACGCCACCGCCACCGACGCCCGCGATCAGGGCGATGTTGGTGACCAGCCCGTCCATCGCGCCGAAGACGGCCGGGCGCAGCCAGCCGCCGGACACGTCCGCGTGGTGCGCCTCGCGCAACGCGGCTGGAGTCTCGGTCACGGCAGGGTCAGGATCTCGTAACCGTCGTCGGTGACGACGATGGTGTGCTCGAACTGGGCCGTCCACCTGCGGTCCTTGGTGACCACCGTCCAGCCGTCGTCCCACATGTCGTACTGGTAGGTGCCGAGGGTGATCATCGGCTCGACGGTGAACGTCATCCCCGGTTCCATGATGTCGGTCGGGCGCGGGCTGTCGTAGTGCGGCACGTAGAGGCCGCTGTGGAAGGCCTCGCCGATGCCGTGACCGGTGAAGTCCCGCACCACGCCGTAGCCGAACCGCTTGGCGTACGACTCGATGACCCGGCCGATCACGTTGATCTGGCGGCCGGGCTTGACCGCCTTGATGCCGCGCATCATCGCCTCGTGGGTGCGCTCGACCAGCAGCCGGGCCTCCTCGCCGACCTCCCCGACGCAGAACGTCGCGTCGGTGTCGCCGTGCACCCCGTCGAGGTACGCCGTGACGTCGACGTTGATGATGTCGCCGTCCTGGAGCACGGTCGAGTCGGGGATGCCGTGGCAGATCACCTCGTTGAGGCTGGTGCAGCAGGACTTCGGGAAGCCCTTGTAGCCCAGGGTCGACGGGTAGGCGCCGTGGTCGACGAGGAACTCGTGCACCACCCGGTCGATCTCGTCGGTGGTCACCCCCGGCTTGCAGTGCTCGCCGGCGAGCTGGGTCGCCTGGGCGGCGAGCCGACCGGCGACCCGCATCTTCTCGATGATCTCCGGGGTCTGCACGTGCGAGCCACGCCACTCCTGCGGACGCTTCTTGCCCACGTACTCCGGACGGACGATGTGGCCAGGAACCGCTCGCCACGGGGAGAGCGTGCCTGGGGTCAGCGGCGCACGGACGGTCATGGCGACAGCCTATCGCCGAGCCCTGCGGTGACCCCCGCCACGGCCGGGCCGCGACGGTTGTTGCCGTGCGCATACGGCTGTGCCATTGTGGCTGCGTGGATCAAGGAGGAGCACCTCCCGTCTTCTCCGCGAGCGCGGAGCTCGACGGCGACCACCTCCACGTCGTGGTGACCGGCGAGGTCGACATGGCGACCGCCGACACCATGCTCCAGGCCGCCCTGCGCGAGCCCGCCGCGCGGGTCACGCTGGACCTGCGGGCCGTGACGTTCTTCGACTCGGCCGCCATCCACGCCGTCGTCCAGCTCGCCCAGCGCGTTCCCGGCCGGCTGGCCGTGCTGCCGTCCCGGCAGGTCGCCCGGGTGCTGGAGATCTCCGGCCTCGGCGAGCAGGACTGGCTGCGCCGAGACTGACCGGCGCCGGATGCCCTGGGGCCGGCCTCAGTCCCGCAGCCGCCGGGTCAGTCGCAATTCCGTCCCGTCCGCGCCCCGGCTGACCGTCAGCTCGCCCAGCGCCTGGATCAGCGCCAGCCCGCGGCCGCGGAAGCCCGCCCCGGTCGACTCGCGCCACTGGCCGCTGTCGCGCACCGTCGCCACCACCGTCCGGTCGGCGATGGCCACCTCGACGCTGATCGTCGGGTGGGTGGGCGCCACCGGGTGCTCGATCGCGTTCGCGGCGGCCTCGGAGACCGCCACGGTCAGGTCGAACACGTCGGTCTCGCCGACCCGGTGGGCGACCAGGAAGTCCTCCAGCCGCCTGCGCAGCACGCTGAGCCGGGTCGGGTCGGCCGGCAGCCGCAGCGCGAACCGGTTGAGCTCGACGGCCTCCAGCGCCAGCACCGCGACGTCGTCGTGCCGGGTCCGCTCGGCGACCCGCTCCACCACGGCGTCGACCAGGTCGGCGACGTGCTCGCCCCGGACGGCGGCGTCCCGGCGGAGCTGGGCCAACGCCTCGTCGATGCCCACCTGCCGGTCCTCGACCAGCCCGTCGGTGTAGAGCAGCAGCCGGCCGCCGGGGGCCAGTTCGCCCTCGACGGTGCGGTACGTGGTGCCGGCGATGGCGCCGATGGGCGGACCGAGCGCCGCCTCGTGCAGGAACGCCACGTCGTCTCCTCGGATCAGCAGGGGGGACGGGTGGCCGGCGCTGGCGTACCGCAGCCGGCCGGTGCGCGGGGAGAACCAGAGGCACACGACGGTGGCAAAGGACTGGCGCTCGGTCGAGCCAACCAGCCGGTTCAGCCGGGTCAGCGACTCCCCCGGGTCGTAGCCCTCCAACAGGTACGCCCGCAGCCCGTTGCGCAGCTGGCCCATCGCGGCGGCGGCCTGGACGCCCTTGCCGACCACGTCGCCGATGACCAGCACGACCTCGTCGTCGGCGACCCCGATCACGTCGTACCAGTCTCCGCCGACCTCCACGTCGGCACTGCCGGGCAGGTAGCGGCTGGCCACCACCGCGCCGGGCAGCTGGGGCAGTGTCCGGGGAAGCAGGCTGTGCTGGAGGGTGGTGGCGATGCGGTGCTCGGCCTCGTAGAGCTGGGCGTTCTCCAGGCGTACCCCGACCAGGCGGGCCAGTTCGGTGAGCGCGGCCTGCTCGGTGCCGTTGCCCTCGCAGTGCCACACCCGCAGCTCGCCGAGCTGCGCGCCGACGGTGCCGGTCAGCGGCAGCACGTGCGACGGCTCGGCCGGCACGGTCCCGCCGGCGTCGACCTCGTGGCGGGCGCCGGCGGTGGTGACGAGCACCCGGGCCGCCTCGGCGAGGCTGAGCGCGTGCCGGGCGGCGACCTGCACCACCTCGGCGGTGGACCGGGCCGTGTTGACCGCCACCGCCGCGTCCGCCAGCGCCCGGAGCCGGCGGATGATCTCGCCGCGCAGCTGGCCCAGCTCGACGTTGGCCCGGACCCGGGCGATCAGCTCCTGCCCGGAGAAGGGCTTGGTCAGGTAGTCGTCGGCGCCGACGGAGAGCCCGGCGACCGCCTCGGCGGAGCCGGCCCGGGCGGAGAGCAGCACGATCGGCACGTGCCGGGTCCGCGGGTTCGCCCGCAGCGCCGTGACCAGGCCGAAGCCGTCCAGCCGGGGCATCATCACGTCGGTCAGCACCAGGTCGAAGGAGCCCTCCATCGCCTGTTCGAGCGCTGCCACGCCATCGGGCACCGCCACCACGTCGTACGACGGGCCGAGCAGTCGGGTGACGTGTTCGCGCAGGTCGGCGTTGTCGTCGGCGAGCAGGATCCGGCCGGTGCCGGCGGTCACCGCCCGGTCGTCCGGCTTCGGCGGGTGCGCGACGTCGCCGCCGTCGCCCCAGATCGCGGTCTCCGCGACGTAGAGCCGGGCCTGCTGCGGCGCGGCCAGTGGGGCCGGCGCGCCGCTGGCGACCCGGTCGGCGGGGAGGTGCGCGGAGCCGAACGGGACCGTCACGGTGAACGTGCTGCCCTCGTCCACCCGGCTGCTCACCACCACCCGGCCGCCGTGCATCTCGACCAGCTCGCGGACCAGCGCCAGGCCGATCCCGGTGCCCTCATGGGTACGCGAGCGCACGCCGGGCACCCGGTGGAAGCGCTCGAAGACGTGCGGCAGCTCCTCGCGCACGATGCCGACGCCGGTGTCGCTGACCTCCAGCCGGGCGACGCCGTCGACCGCCCGGATCCGCACCCGGATCTCGCCGTCGAAGGTGAACTTCAGCGCGTTCGACACCAGGTTGAGGACGATCTTCTCCCACATGTCCCGGTCGACGAAGACCGGCCCGGGCAGCGGCGGGCAGTCGACCACCAGGCTCAGCCCGGCCCGCGCGGCGGCGGAGCGGAAGGTGCTCACCAGCCGGGAGGTGTAGTCGGCCAGGTCGGTGGGCTGGTAGTGGGCGGCCAGCCGGCCGGACTCCAGCCGAGAGAAGTCGAGCACCGTGTTGACCAGCTTGAGCAGGCGCAGCGCGTTGCGGTGCATCACCGTCAGCCGGTCGGTGTACGCCGGGGGCAGCGCCGGATCGGCGAGCATCTCCTCCAGCGGCCCGAGGACCAGGGTCAGCGGGGTGCGGAACTCGTGGCTGACGTTGGCGAAGAAGTTGGTCTTGGCCCGGTCGAGCGCGGCCAGCTCGGCAGCGCGGGCCCGCTCCTGGGCGTACGCCCGCTGCTGCCCGACGGCCCGGGAGATCTGCGCCGCCACCAGGTCAAAGAAGTTGCGGTACTCGTCGCCGAGGAACAGCCGCCGGGAGACGCCGACGACCAGCACCCCGGCCGGCTCGTTGGTGGCGGTCAGCGGCAGCGCCAGGGCCCGGTCGGCGGCCTCCGGCGGCACCGTGCCGAACAGGTCGGCCACGTCGATCTCCGCGGCGACGCCCTCCTCGGCGACCCGCAGCAGCGCGGGCGGCGCCTCGCCCGGGACGTTCCCGGGGCCGGTGCCGCTGCACCCGCCCAGCGCGAGCTGACCGGTGTCGTCGTGGAGCCGGAGGCGGGCGAAGGGGATGTCGGAGCGGTACCCGTCGAGCACCTCGGCGGCGATCCGGCCCACCTCCGCCACGGTGCGCGCCTCGCCGAGCCGGGAGCCCAGCTCGGCCAGCGCCCGGAGCCGGCGCTCGCCGAGCACCCGGCCGGTGGTCTCGTTCACGAAGCAGAAGACGCCGTCGACCCGCCCGTCGGCCGCCCGGATCGGGTCGTACGAGACGTCGAAGTAGACCTCCTCGACGAAGCCCTGCCGGTCGATGACGAAGGGGTGGTCCTCTCCGTGGTACGGCTCACCCGTGCGCAGCACGCCGTCCAGCACCGGGCCGAGCACGTCCCAGGTCTCGGTCCAGTGCTCGCGGGCCGGCTGACCGATGACGCCCGGGTGCTTGGTGCCGATGGTGGGCAGGTAGGCGTCGTTGTAGAAGGTCCGGTGGTCCGCACCCCAGAACATGGCGATCTGGGCGCGGGAGGCGAGCATCATGCTGACCGCGTGGCGCAGCGCCGCGGGCCAGGTGTCGGGGGTGCCGAGGGGGGTGCGGGACCAGTCGTACCCGGCCAGCCTCCGGCCCATCTCGCCACCGGCCGCGAACGCCTCGGCGAGCTGCGGAGGGAGTGAGCCGTCGCCGGACCGACCCGACGAGTTCCGCTCGCCCTCGCCCACCTGGGCCGAGCTCATGCATCCTCCCGCTCCGGCCGTGCCCCGCGACGCCTCGGCGTTCACCGGCCGTGCCCCGCCTTCTACCCAGACGGATCGGCAACGTAACGCATCGGTCCCGGTGGACGCTGGTTACCTGGGTCTCATCCTGCCGTCACCGGCGGCGGACCGCTCATCCGGAGCGGGCCCGGCCGGCCGGGCCGGCGGGTCAGAAGACCGGCAGGCCGTCGATGCTGGCGGCGTTCTTCCTGCTCCGGTAGGCCGCCAGGTCCTCGTCCGTGCGACGGGAACCCCACTCGATCAACAGGTCGCGTTCGCCGCGGTAGTCCATCAGCGGCACCGCGTACCCGCAGGAGTCGCTGACCCGGTCGACGGCGACCGTCACCACGCTGCGGACGGCGTGTGGGTCGGGCGGGTCCGGGAAGCCGGCGAGCAGGGCCGGGAAGCCCGGGTCGGTGAGCGGCGTGGCGACGCCCCGGCCGTGCAACCGGACGATCTTGGGCGGGCCGGTGAACGCGCAGAACATGACGGTGACCCGCCCGTTCTCCCGCAGGTGGGCCAGGGTCTCCGCGCCGCTGCCGTGGTAGTCCAGCCAGGCCACGGTCAGCGGGTCGACGACGAGGAAGGTGCCGCGCATCCCCTTGGGCGAGACGTTGACGTGCCCGTCCGACGGGGCGGAGGCCACGAAGAACACCGGCTGCGCCTCGATGAACTCCCGCAGCCGCCCGCCGATCTCCGGATACACCTTCCCCATGCCGGCCATCCTCGCACCCGTCGCCGAAGAGTGGGACGCCCGTTCCCATCAGTTGGAACGGGCGGCCCGGACCAGGGCGGTGACCGGGCGCGGGTCGGCCTCGTTCTCCGGGTGCCACTGCACCCCGAGCAGGAAGCGCCGGCGCGGATCCTCGACCGCCTCGACGACCCCGTCGTCCGCCCAGCCGGTGGCGACCAACCGCCCCGGGTCGGCGACCCCCTGATGGTGGTAGGAGTTGACCCGGTCCACCCCGGCCATCACCGCCCCGGCCAGGCTGCCCGGCGCGACCCGGACCGGGTGCGCGCCGTACCGGCCCGGGGCCGGGCGGTGCCGGTCGTGGCCGACCACGTCCGGCAGGTGCTGGTGCAGCACCCCGCCGTGGGCGACCACCAACAGCTGCAGGCCCCGACAGATCCCCAGCACCGGCAGGTCGGCGGCCAGCGCGCCGGCGAGCAACGCCAGCTCGCCGGCGTCCCGGTCCGGCCGGGGCTCGGTACGCGGGTCGGGCGGCTGGTCGTACCGCTCCGGGGCGACGTCGGCGCCGCCGGCCAGGACCAGCCCGTCGAGCACCCGGACCACGTCGGCGTCCACGTCGTCCGGGGGCAGCACCACGGCCCGGCCGCCGGCCGCGCTGACCGCCCGGACGTACGCCTGCGGCACCAGGGTCGCCGGCACGTCCCGCCACACCGCCCAGGCGGCGGGCTCCACGTACGCGCTGATCCCGATCAGCGGGCGGCTCACCGGGCCGGCACCGTTCGCGACCGCGGGGCTCGACCCGGCTCACTCCTCGCGCTCACCGGGCCAGCACCGTTCGCGACTGCGGGGCACGCAGACCCGGCTCACTCCTCGCGCTCACAGGGGGGTGACGTACGCGCCGGTGATACCGCCGTCCACCACGAACTGCGCGGCGGTCATGAACGACGCGTCGTCGCTGGCCAGGAAGGCGACCGCGGCGGCGATCTCCTCCGGGGCGCCGAACCGCCCCATCGGCACGTGCACCAGCCGGCGGGCGGCCCGCTCCGGATCGGCGGCGAAGAGCTCCAGCAGCAGCGGGGTGGCGACCGGGCCGGGGCAGAGCGCGTTGACCCGGATCCCCTCCCGGGCGAACTGCACGCCCAGTTCCCGGGTCATCGCCAGCACCCCGCCCTTGCTCGCCGTGTACGCGATCTGCGAGGTGGCCGCCCCCATCAGCGCGACGAAGGAGGCGGTGTTGATGATCGAGCCCCTGCCCTGCCGGCGCATGTGCGGGATGACGTACTTGCAGCAGAGGTAGACGCTGGTGGTGTTGACCCGCAGCACCCGCTCCCAGGCGTCCAGGCCGGTCTCCAGGATGGAGTCGTCGTCGGGCGGGGAGATGCCCGCGTTGTTGAACGCCACGTCGACCCGGCCGTGCCGCTGCACCACGCCGTCGAAGAGGTCCCGGACGGACGCCTCGTCGGCCACGTCGCAGGCGACGAACTCGCCGCCGACCTCGTCGGCCGCCCGCTTGCCGGCCTCGGCGTCGATGTCGACGCAGACCACCCGCGCGCCCTCGGCGGCGAAGCGCCGCACCGTGGCCAGCCCGATCCCGCTGCCCGCCCCGGTCACCACGGCCACCCGGTCCTGAAGTCGTCCCTGCACGCTGGTCACTCCTCTGTGCTGATGAACACGTTCTTGACGTCGGTGAAGGCGTGCAGCGCGTCCGGGCCCAGCTCACGGCCGAGGCCGGAGCGCTTCATCCCGCCGAACGGGGTCCAGTAGCGCACCGAGGAGTGCGAGTTGACGCTCAGGTTGCCCGCCTCGACGGCGCGGGCCACCCGCAGCGCCCGGCCGACGTCCCGGGTCCAGACCGACCCGGACAGGCCGTACTCGGTGTCGTTGGCCAGCCGCACGGCGTCGGCCTCGTCGTCGAACGGGAGCACCGACACCACCGGCCCGAAGACCTCCTCCCGCCAGTGCCGGTCGGCCGGCGACTCGGCGAGCAGCACGGTCGGGGCGTGCCAGTAGCCGGGGCCGTCGGGGCACGAGCCGGTGAAGGCGACCTTCGCGCCGTCGACGTACCCGGCGACCCGGTCCCGGTGCGCGGCCGAGATCAGCGGCCCCATCTCGGTGCTCTCGGCGGCCGGGTCGGCCACCCGGAAGGCGCGCACGGCCGGTTCGAGGAGTTCGAGGAAGCGGTCGTACACGCTGCGCTGGACCAGGATGCGGGAGCGGGCGCAGCAGTCCTGGCCGGCGTTGTCGAAGACCGCGTACGGCGCGGTGGCCGCCGCCTTCGCCAGGTCCGCGTCGGCGAAGACCAGGTTGGCGCTCTTGCCGCCCAGCTCCAGGGTCACCCGCTTCACCTGTTCGGCGCAGCCGGCCATGATCCGGGTGCCGACCTCGGTGGAGCCGGTGAAGCAGACCTTGCGCACGGCCGGGTGGGTGACGAACCGCTCCCCCACCACGCCGCCCTGCCCCGGCAGGACGGTGAACACCCCCTCGGGCAGGCCCGCCTCGACCGCCAGCTCGCCCAGCCGCAGCGCGGTCAGCGGGGTCAGCTCGGCGGGCTTGAGCACCACCGTGTTGCCGGCGGCGAGCGCCGGGGCGAAGCCCCAGCCGGCGATCGGCATGGGGAAGTTCCACGGCACGATCACCCCGACCACGCCGAGCGGCTCGTGGAAGGTGACGTCCAGCCCGCCCGGCACCGGGATCTGCCGGCCGGTCAACCGCTCCGGGGCGCCGGCGTAGTAGTCGAGCACGTCCCGGACGTTGCCCGCCTCCCAGCGGGCGTTGCCGATGGTGTGCCCGGCGTTGTGCACCTCCAGCCGGGCCAGCTCCTCCAGGTGCGCGTCGACCACGGCGGCGAACCGGCGCAGCAGCCGCGCCCGGTCGCCCGGCGCCATGCCCCGCCACCTCTCGTACGCCCGCGCGGCCCGCCCGATCGCCGCGTCCCCCTCCGCCGGCGAGCTGGCCGGCACCTTTCGCAGGATCTCCCCGGTCGCCGGGTTACGCACGTCGGTCACCCGTCCCACCCTGCCCTCTCCGCGGTGTCTGCGCAGCTGTCGTCCCGGCGCGTCGCGCCCGTCCCGCGCCGGCCCGACGGGCGGCCGAGGCGGGCGGCCTCAGAGGCGTTCGAAGCCACGGACGAGTTCCCAGTCCGTCACGGCGGCGTCGAAGGCGGCCAGTTCGACCTTCGCCTGGTTGGCGTAGTGGGCGACCACCTCGTCCCCGAAGGCGTCCTTCGCGACGGCCGAGGACTCCCACCGGGTGAGGGCGTCGCGGAGGGTGGCGGGGACCCGCTCGGCGGCCGGGTCGTCGTACGCGTTGCCGCTGCACTCCTCGCCCAACTCCAGCTCCCGTTCGATGCCGTGCACCGCCCCGGCCACCAGGGCGGCGATCGCCAGGTACGGGTTGACGTCCGCGCCGGGCACCCGGTTCTCCACCCGCATCCCCTGCCCGTGCCCCACCAGCCGCAGCGCGCAGGTGCGGTTGTCGGTGCCCCAGCGCAGCGCGGTCGGGGCGAACGAGCCGGGCTGGTAGCGCTTGTAGGAGTTGACGTTCGGGGCGAAGAAGAGGCTCAGCTCGCGCATGGTGTCGAGCAGCCCGGCCAGCACTCGCTGCCCGGTCACCGACAGGTGCGCGGGCCCGTCGCCGAGCATCGCGGAGCGGCCGTCGGCGTCGCGCAGCGAGAAGTGGATGTGGCAGGAGTTGCCCTCGCGGGCGTTCGGCTTGGCCATGAAGGTGATCGACATGCCCTCCTGGGCGGCGATCTCCTTGGCCCCGTTCTTGTAGATGACGTGGTGGTCGGCGCAGGCCACCACCTCGTCGTACCGGAAGGCGATCTCGTGCTGGCCGAGGTTGCACTCGCCCTTGGCGCTCTCCGGGGTCAGCCCCGCGCCGGCCATCTCGGTGCGGATGCGGCGCAGCAGCGGCTCCACCCGGGCGGTGCCGAGCAGCGAGTAGTCCACGTTGTACTGGTTGGCCGGGGTCAGCTCGCGGTAGCCGCGCCGCCAGGCGTCCTCGTACGAGTCGCGGAAGAGCACGAACTCCAGCTCGGTGCCGGCGTACGCGGTCAGCCCGTGCGCGGCCAGCCGGTCGAGCTGGCGGCGCAGGATCTGCCGGGGCGAGGCGACCACCGGGCCGGAGCCGTCCAGCCACTCCAGGTCGGCCAGCAGCATCGCGGTGCCCGGCTGCCAGGGCACCCGGCGCAGGGTGGCCAGGTCCGGCCGCATGGCGAAGTCGCCGTAGCCGCGTTCCCAGCTCGACATGGCGTACCCGTCGACGGTGTTCATGTCGACGTCGACCGCGAGCAGGTAGTTGCAGCCCTCGCTGCCGTGCCGGACCACCTCGTCCAGGAAGAAGGGGGCGTGGAACCGCTTGCCCTGCAACCGGCCCTGCATGTCGGTCAGGGCCAGCACCACCGTGTCGATCTCGCCGCCCCGGATGGCGACCCGCAGTTCTTCCAGCGTGAGCGGAGCTTTCCTCATCGGCGAGCCTCCATCACCAAGGTCTACCGGCCTGGCGGATCACCGTCAATGCCCCGGGCCGGCCCCCCCGGCAAACCAGGTCGACCGGCCGATCGGGCCGGACCGGCTGATCCCCGCCATCCGGGGCACACCTGCTCCCCAGCCGGCGCGGGTGACCCGCAACTATTCCCAGGTCAGGGGCGTTCTGCTCAGCAGCGGGCCGTCATCATCCAGGCCTACCGGCAATGCCCCGGCGCGGTCGGGGACGAAACCGAGGAGTTCACATGCGTCGGATCGTCGCCGCCGTCGCCGCCGTCGTGCTCGCCGTCGGGCTGGGCGGCACGGACGCCCGGGCGGATCGGCAGCCGCCGGTCGGGACCGGACGGCCGCCGGTCCCGGCCGGCTTCGATTTCACGAACCCGCAGGTGGTCGCCGCCGGCCTGGCGGCGCCCTGGGGGCTCGACTTCCTGCCCGACGGCAGCGCGCTGGTGGCCCAGCGCGACCTGGGCACCGTCGTGCGGGTCCGGCCCGGTGCCCCGCCACGTCAGGTCGCCCGGATCGCCGGCGTGGTCGCCGGTGGGGAGGCGGGCCTGCTCGGGCTGGCCGTCTCCCCCACGTTCCGGCGGGACCGGCTGGTCTACGTCTGCTACACCACCGCCTCCGACATCCGGATCGCGCGGTTCCGGCTCCACGCGCCACAGTCCCTCCAGGTGATCCTCAGCGGTGTCACCCGGGCGGCCGCCCATGACGGCGGCCGGATCGCGTTCGGCCCCGACGGCATGCTCTACGCCGGCATCGGTGACGCCGTCGTCCCCGCCAACGCGCAGAACCTGGCCAGCCGGAACGGCAAGATCCTGCGGATGCGGCCGGACGGCGGGGTGCCGGCGGACAACCCGTTCCCCGGTTCGCTGGTCTACAGCTACGGTCACCGCAACGTGCAGGGTCTCGCCTGGGACCGGCGGGGGCGGCTGTTCGCCACCGAGTTCGGCCAGAGCACCTGGGACGAGGTGAACCGGATCGTGCCGGGCGCCAACTACGGCTGGCCGGTCGTCGAGGGCAGCAGCGGCGATCCCCGGTTCCGCGACCCGGTCGTCGTCTGGTCACCCGCGGAGGCGTCACCGAGCGGGGCGGCCTTCGCCGCTGGCACGCTGTTCGTCGCGGCGCTGCGGGGAGCGCGGCTCTGGGCCGTACCCGTTGACGCCGCCGGTCGGGTCGGCACGCCGACCGCCGTGCTGCAGGGGGCCTACGGCCGCCTGCGTACCGTCGAGGTGGCCCCGGACGGCGCGCTCTGGGTGACCACCAGCAACCGGGACGGCCGGGGCAGCCCGGCGGCGGACGACGACCGCGTCCTCCGCTTCCCGGCCGGGGCGCGGCAGCCGCAACCCCCGGCGCTCCTCGTCGGCCCGCGCGGCGTCGGTGGCCGCTCGCGGCGCCGGCAGGTCGACGGTACGGCGGGGGCCGGTGAACCACTTCCGGGCCGAGGCGTACCACCAGACGGCGACCAGCAGCAGCAACCCGCCCACGGCGAGCGGCGCGTAGTTCACCGCCGACCAGCTGAAGTCGGCGTTGCCGGGCACCCCGGCGGGGACGATCGGCAGCACGAAGTAGACCGAGATGACGGCGATCTCGATCACCGCGATCCAGCCGAGCAGCTTGTACTTCGGGCCCAGCGTCCACGGCCCGGGCTGGAACCGGTCCCCCATTCGCAGCCGCAGCGCGATCGGGATGACGAACGACAGGTAGAGCCCGAGCACCGCCACCGAGACCACGGCGTAGAAGGCGACCGGGATGCCGG
The DNA here is from genome assembly GCF_018070095.1 of Micromonospora sp. U56. Lineage (NCBI taxonomy): Bacteria > Bacillati > Actinomycetota > Actinomycetes > Micromonosporales > Micromonosporaceae > Micromonospora > Micromonospora sp. U56. Next base: position 33,767 of record NZ_JAGPYL010000041.1, on the reverse strand, counting down.
ACGGGCTCTCGTAGAGGGCGGGCAGGGTGAGCACCAGCCCGGCCAGGGTGGCGCCGATGATCGCGTTGACCGGGGTGCCGTTGCGGTCCACCTTCGACCAGAACCGCCAGCCGGGCACCGCGCGGTCCCGGCTGAACGCGTACGTCATCCGGCTCATCGAGGTCACGCAGCTCATCCCGCAGAAGAACTGGCCGATGGTGGAGATGATGATGACGGCCTTGAAGAAGAACGGCGTCAGCGCGGTCTCGAAGATCGCCCCGGAGAACCCGCCGGCCTCGTTGATCGCGTCGACGTCGGTGGCGGCGAAGAGGAAGGCCAGCAGCAGGATCCAGCCACCGACCGCGGAATAGAAGATCGACCGCCAGAGTCCCTTGGCGGCGGCCTGCGACGCGCCCCGGGTCTCCTCGGAGACGTGCGCGCAGGCGTCGAAGCCGGTGATCGTGTACTGGGTGAGCAGGAAGCCCAGTGGGAGCACGTAGAACCAGAAGGTCAGCCCGCCGGTGTCGCCGTCGCCGAAGCCGGAGTTGTTGAACCGCTCGGTGAAGACGAACTTGAAGCTCTGGTGGTCGTCCGGCACCAGCAGCAGGATCGCCACCACGGCCGCCGCGCCGGCCACGTGCCACCAGACGGAGACGTTCTGGAGCACGTCGATGATCCGGTGCCCGAAGATGTTGATCAACCCGTGCAGCACCAGGATGACCACGAACAGCAGGAACGCCTGGCGCAGCGTCCCCGCCCAGCCGTCGAAGAGCGCCGACAGGGTCAGGTTGAGGAAGGTCGCGCAGCCGTAGTCCACCGAGGCGGTGACGGCGACCAGCCCGATCAGGTTGAGCCAGCCGGTGAACCAGCCGTGCACCGGGCGGCCCATCTTCGCCGCCCACCAGTAGATGCCGCCCGCCGTCGGGTACGCCGAGACCAGCTCGGCCAGGCAGAAGCCGATGATCAGGATGAACAGCGAGATCAGCGGCCAGCCCCAGGAGATGGCGACCGGGCCGCCGTTGTTCCACGCCTGGCCGAAGGTGGTGAAGCAGCCGGCCAGGATCGAAATGATCGAGAACGAGATGGCGAAGTTGGAGAAGCCGCTCCACTTGCGGCGCAACTCCTGCTGGTAACCGAGTTCGGCGAGCCGTCGGGCGTCGTCGTCCATCGGTTGCTCGGCGGTCGGCGAGGGCGTCGTGGCCACTTCGCACCTCCCTGAGGTGATCCCCGGTACGAGTGCGCCCGAGTCTCGTCCCGTGGGATCACCGCGGTCAATCCGTCGCAGGTTCCGAACTCGCAAATTGCATTGCCGACCGGGGTGGCCCGGCGGCATGCTTGAGCCCGTGACCAGGCCCGATCGCGACGGGCCTTCCGCCGGGCGCTCGGCAACGCCCGGTCCGCGGCGGCGCGGGGCGCTCACCTCTCTCTCACTCGTACGGCGATCCGCCGTACCCGACGGGTACCCCGCGCCGCCGCCCCTTCGTCCGGGCGGTTCCGCTTTGGCAAGAAGGGAGCGACCCCATGATCAACGCGGGCTCCGTGGCGCCCCACCTATGGCGTCGTTCCTTCCGATCCAAGGCGAACCCACGCTACGAAGGCGACGTTCTTCTTGAACGACTTTTTCCATGAACGATTCAGTCTCCGCAGCGGCAGGCGGCCGTCCGCCAACAGGACTTCGGCTTCACCGGCATCGGCATCGGCATCGGCATCGTCCACGAGGCACGTCGGACAGGTGGCGCTGAGCACGCGGAGGGCTCCCATGGTTGTTTTAGCCTCCGGCGAGACGAGGCCGGGCAATGCCGTGGGGGCGCTCGGTCTCGTGGCCGCCGCGCGACTCGCCGCCGTAGCCGTGGTGGTGCGAGGAGAGTCGGCGCTGCGGCGACGCTGGCGGCTGGGCAAGGCGTTCGCGCGAGACGGCTTAGCTTTACCCTTTACGGCGTGACCCTTTACGGCGTGGGCGTTCGCCATTGGCTCGTCGGCCTGACCGCCGCCGTGGTCGTGTCTGGTGGTGCCGCGGCGTGCTCAGCGCGGCATTCGACGCACGCCACGATCAGAGTGGACGCCGAGACTGCCCTGGCTGATCAGCCCGTTCGTGTATGGGTGTCGGGCCTGCTGGCCCGGGAGACCGTCACCGTCGCGTCGCAGGCCGCCGACGCCCAGGGCCGGCACTGGCGCGGGGAGGCGACCTTCACGGCGAACGGCGACGGCGCCGTCGACCTCGATCAGTCCGCGCCCGTGTCGGGCTCGTACGGCGGCGCCGACGGCATGGGTCTGTTCTGGTCGATGCGGCCGCCTACCGGCGATCCGGACCAGGCATGGTTCAGTCCCGGGTCCCCTGAGGTGGCCGGGGCGTTCGAGGTCCGGTTGACCGTGACCGCGGCCGGCCGGGAGATCGCGGCGCGCACCTTGACCCGGCAGTGGACCGCGACCGGTGTGACCCACCGCACCCTGACGCTCGGCGCTGACGGAGCGGCCGGAGTCCTGTTCCTGCCGCCCCGGGGTGCCGTGAGCCGTCCCGGCGTGCTGCTCCTCGGCGGGTCCGAGGGCGGTGTGGGGCGGAAGTACGACGCGGCGCTGCTCGCCTCGCACGGCCACCCGGCGCTGGCGCTGGGCTACTTCGGCGTACCCGGTCTGCCCGAAACCCTGCGCGAAATACCGCTGGAGTACTTCGTGACGGCGGCGCGGCTCCTGCGCGCGCAGCCGGGGGCCGATCCCGGTGGGGTGGTTGTCAACGGCTACTCCCGCGGCTCTGAGGCGGCGCTGCTGCTGGCCGAGTCCTACCCCGACCTCGTCCGCGGCGCCATCTTGTACGCGCCCAATGACACCGTCTGGCCGGGCTTTCCCAACGGTGGCAGCGCCTGGACCATCGGCGGCGCCCCAGTGCCGCGGACCGCCATCCCGGTCACCCATGTGGCCGGTCCGGTCCTCGCCATCGGCGGCGGCGAGGACCGGGTCTGGCGGTCCACCGCGCAGGCGCAGCGAATCATGCAACGCCTCGACGACGCCCAGGTCACCACCGCGCACCAGGCCCTGATCTATCCGGACGCCGGCCATGGTGTCGGCAGCTTCCCGTACCTCGCCGCGGGCACGTCGCAGATCTCTCCGGGCACTGACGTAGCCAGGACGCTGGGCGGCACCCGCGACGCCGACGCCGCGGCCCGCAGCGACGGCTGGCCGAAGGTCCTCGCCTTCCTGGCTGCCTGATCCAGCCCGCCGATCGTCTAGCTCTAGCTGGCGTCCGACGACGCCTCCGGCGTGCACGCCCCGCCCCAGGATCCGCCAACTGGTGCCTCGCACGCGACGTTGACTGGGTGATGCATCGATCCTGGCGGCGGGTCGGGCAGGGTGTCTCCAACGGTTGCTGACGGAGGAGGTGGTCGATGGGCCGCAAGCCTGAGGTGCTCGTCCGGGACGTGTCGATGCCGGAGAGTCAGAAGCTGCAGCGGATCACTCGGACAGCGAAGGATCCGGTGAAGCTGCGGCGGCGATCGTGGTGTTGGGTGTCCGCTCAAGGCCAGCCGGCGGGGTGGGGTGTCCGCACCGGAGGTAGCCGATGAGCGGACGTTGTGCAGCAGGCTGGCCGGGATCCGGGTGTCGGGTCACCGGCGTAGGTTTGGCGCATGACGTTCGACGTGGGTCGCTGGTGCAAGCATCACCTCGGCTCCGCAGTCGAGGATGTCCGGTTGATCTCAGGCCACCTGTCGCGGGTCTTCTGTGTGCGGTTGCCCGAAGGGCGCGAGGTGATCGTCAAGGTACGGCCGTACTCACCACGCCTCGCTGGGTGTGCGACTGTGCAGCGAGCGCTGTGGCGCGCTGGCTTTCCCGCTCCTGAGCCACTGGCTGGCCCGGTGGTCGAGGAGGGCCTTGCGGTAAGCGCTGAGGCGTGCGTGCCCGGAGGATCGCTGGCGCCGGAGACCGACCCCGTCAGCCGGTTCGCCGGGTTGCTGGCGCGATTCATCACTCTCGCACCCCGGCCGGCAACGGTCGGCACCTTTGAACCGGATCTGCCGTGGACAGCGTGGAATCATGCGCTGCCAGGCGTCTGGCCGGTCGCCGACGATCGTGACGACGACCTGAACGCAGCCGAGCACGCGACGGCTTGGCTCGACGAGACTGGGGCGCGACTCCGTCGTCGGCTGAGCCGGTTCGTGCGTACCCCGGCCGGAGTCCGCGTCGTGATCGGACACGGCGACTGGGAAGCGCAGAACCTCCGCTGGAATGGTGACGAGCCGCTGGTGGTCCACGACTGGGACAGCGTCACAGCCGCGCCGGAGGCTGTGGTGGTCGGGCTGGCCGCGTCCGTGTGGCCGTGCGGGATGGCGCCCAGGGCCGCGACGGTTCCCGAGTCAGCAGCGTTCCTGGATGCCTACCAGCGCGCTGCCGGCCGCGCCTGGTCGGCAGGTGAGATCCAAGCGAGTTGGGCCGCAGGCCTTTGGGTGTACGCGTTCAACACGAAGAAGGCCAGCCTGGACGGAGCATCGTGGCTGGCACCGGACGAGGCCGAGCAGAGGCTCGCACTGGCCGGTGCCTGAATCGGCCAACACTGAGCAAGAAGGGTGGGCCGCCGAACGCCGTGAGGAACCAGGCGTGTCCGGTCCGCATACCGGCCGACCTCCAGGCCGTTGGAGAGGTTCCCGGAATGCCGCTGCGGGATCGTGTCGACGTAGGTGGCCTCGGCGATCAACAGGTCGACGTCCCGGGCCAGTTCGACGAGGTCGGGGCTGGCACCGGTGTCCCCGGTGTAGCCGAGCACCGTGTCCCGGGCGGCGAAGCGGGCCCCGGCGTTCGGTACCCAGTGCGGCAGCGGCCAGTGTCCACGGCGTACGGCGCGAGTCCGAAGCTCTCACCCGCGGCGAACTCACGAAGCCGGTACGCCCCGTCGACCAGGCCCGGCTCGTCGATCGCGAGCAGCCGCTCCAGGCCGCCGGCGGGGGCGTACACCGGCAGCGGCGGACCGGTCCGGTCGGCGAGCACCCGGGCCCGCAGCAGCGGCTGGAGGGTCGCGTAACCGGGGCCGACCAACAACCGGAACCGCTTGTGCTCCACCAGGAAGCCGGAACATGCCTGCCGGGGCGGTGGGCCACGCGCCGAGCCCTCCGAGAATGATCCGCATGGTGCCCGACGTTAGTCGGCGCGCCGGCGCGACGGCTCAGGCGAACAGCAGGCCGGCGACCCAGAGGGCGGCGACGACCAGCCCGGCCAGGAACTCCACCATCATCGACAGCCCGGCCGCCTTGAGCGCCTGCACGGTCGCCGGCCAGGCGAGCTGGTTGCTGCCCAGGCGCAGCCGCTCGGCGCCGAACACCCCGCCGACGAAGCCGAGCACCAGCCCCACCACCGGGATCACGAAGAACCCCACCAGCCCGAGCAGGCCGCCGGCGAGCAGCGACGAGGTGGGCACCCCGGTCCGCTTCAGGTTCCGCCCCGGCCAGGCGTACTTGACGACGGTGCCGCCGGCGGCGACCACGGTGGCCGCGGCGAGCACCGCCCACCGGCCCGGGCCCGCGCCGCCGAAGAGCGCCCAGACCAGCACGCCGCCCCAGCACAGCGGCAGCGCCGGCAGCCCGGGCACCACCACGCCGGCCAGTCCGGCCAGGATGGCCAGCGCGGCCACCACCGACACGGCCGCCTGTGAATCGGTCAGGCCCACGCCGCCTCCGCCCGTCGCGCACGGCCCCCGGCGGGACCACCATCCGGGTACGCCCCGCCGCGCCCGACCCGAGCGCTCACGCCGCCGCCTCCCCGCCGCGCAGCCGGGCGGTGATCTCCTGCGCCGGCATCGGCGGGCCGAACCAGCGCCCCTGACCGGTGTCGCACCGCAGCGCCCGCAGCCGTTCGGCCTGGGCGCCGGTCTCCACGGCCTCGGCGGTCACGGACAGCTCCAGCGCGTGCGCGAGCCGGACCAGGGCGTCCACGATGCGCTCGTCCCGGTGGTCGACGGGGGTGTCCGGTTCCTCGGCCCGGATCCCCTCGACGAACGGGCCGGCCAGCTTCAGGCAGTGGATCGGCAGCCGCCGCAGGTACGCCAGGTTGGAGTAGCCGGTGCCGAAGTCGTCGATGGCGAGCCGGACGCCCAGCCCGGCGAGCCGGCGCAGCGAGCGCAGCGGCTCCCCGGCGGTGCCCATCACCGCGCTCTCGGTCAGCTCCAGCTGCAACAGCTCCGCCGGCAGGCCCGTCCGGCTCAGCGCGCCCGCCACGGTGTCGACGATGGCCGGGTCGTCGGCCTGCCGGGCGGCCAGGTTGACGCTGACCACCAGCGGCTGCGCGGGGAACTCGCGGTGCCAGGCCCGGGCGTCCCGGCAGGCCTGCCCCAGCACCCACTCGCCGAGCCGGACGATCAGGCCGGTCTCCTCGGCCAGCCCGATGAACCGGTCCGGCCCGACCAGGCCCAGCTCGGGGTGCCGCCAGCGCACCAGCGCCTCCACCGCCAGCATCTCCCCGTCCAGCAGCGAGACGATCGGCTGGTAGTGGACCACGAACTCGTCCCGGTCCAGGGCGGCCGGCAGCCCGGCGGCGAGCGCCGACCGGGCGATGTCGGCGGCGCTGCGCTCCGGGTCGTACACCGCCCAGCGGCCCCGGCCCTCCGCCTTCGCCCAGTACAGGGTGGTGTCGGCGGCCTTCATCAGCTCGGAGGCGCTGGTCTCGGCAGCCGGGCACTCCACCACGCCGACGCTGGCGGAGACCGCGAGCTGCTGGTCGCCGACCAGCACCGGGGCGGAGACGGCGGCCAGGGCCAGTTCGGCGACGCCGACGGCGTCGTCCAGCCCGTCGCCGCCGTCGACCAGGATGACGAACTCGTCGCCGCCCATCCGGGCGACCAGGTGGCCCTGCCCGGCCACGCAGTCGGCCAGCCGGCGGGCGATGGTGATCAGCAGCCGGTCGCCGAGATCGTGGCCGAGGCTGTCGTTGACCGCCTTGAAGCCGTCCAGGTCCAGGAAGCAGACGGCGATCCGCTGCTCCGGACCGGCCCGCTCGAAGCACCGCCCCAGGGTCTCGAAGAACAGCGTCCGGTTGGGCAGGCCGGTCAGCGGGTCGTGCAGGGCCTGGAACCGCAGTCGCTGCTGGAGTTCGTACCGCTCGGTGATGTCCTCGATCATCGCCACCGTGAACCGGGGGCGTCCGTCGTCGTGCCGGATCAGCGAGACCGCCAGGTCGGTCCAGACGACGGTGCCGTCCTTGCGGTGGTAGCGCTTCTCCACCCGGGCGTGGTCGTGCTTGCCCTCGATCAGCTCCTGGTACAGCTCCCACATGCCGGCGGCGTCGTCGGCGTGGAACAGCGACGCCACGTTGATCTGCCGCAGCTCGTCGACGGGGTAGCCGAGCATGTCGGCGAAGGACTGGTTGACCTCGATGATCTGCCCGTCGATGCCGGCGATGCCGATGCCGATCGCCGCGCCGGTGAAGACCGCGCGGAAGCGGGCCTCGCTGTCGCGCAGCGCCCGCTCCACCGCGTCCCGGGCCTGCCAGGCCGAGCGGGCGATGCGTTCCTGCTGGCTGAAGGTCCGGTTGCGCAGGGCGCGGGCGAACCCGGCCGCGAGCGCCCCCTGCAACGCCGCCACCCGGTCGGCGACGTCGGCGGGGTGGACCCGGTCCGGCAGCACCTGCGCCAGGAACCGGTGGCCGAGGGCGTGCACCGACCAGTCCAGCACCCGGGGCTCGGTGAGGTGCGCCTCCACCAGCGCCCGGCCCACGTCCTCCGCCGGGGTGGCGGAGAACTGCCGGGCCAGCACGGCCTGGCCCAGCCGTACGGTGTGGACGAGCAGCAGCCGCTCGGTCTCGTCCGCGCTCAGCGGCACGAAACCGAGTCGGCGCACCGCCCGGGCCCAGTCGGCGGCGTACCGCTGGGCGCCGGGGCGGTGGAGATCGTCCCCGCCGGAGTCCGGGACGGCGGCCATGTCGGGCTCAGCCGGCGGCGCGGTCGTACCGGGCGACGCCGCCGAAGGCGCCGAACCGCTCGGGGTGCTCGTCCACGTCGGAGGGTGAGTCCGGTCGCCACAGCGGCATGTGCACCACGCCCGGCTCCAGGATCGTCCAGTCGCCGAAGAAGCCGGTGATCTCGGCCCGGGAGCGCAGCGTGATCTCGGTGGCGGTACGCGCCGACAGCCGCTGCGCGTCGAGCATCTCCTGCGGCTGGTCCTCGAAGGTCGAGTGGGAGATGACCAGGAAGCTGCCGGGCACCGCGGCGGCCCGCAGGGCGGCGAGGATGTCGGCCGGGCGGTCGACGTCGGGGATGAAGTGCACCACCCCGGCGAGCAGGATGCCGACCGGGCGGCTGAAGTCGATCAGGCCGCTGGCCCGGGCCTCGTCCAGGATCAGCTTCGGCTCCCGCAGGTCGGCGTGGATCGCGGTGGCCCGGTCGTTGCCGGCGAGCAGTTCCAGGCTGTGCGCCACGGCCACCGGGTCGATGTCGACGTAGACGATCCGGGCCTGCGGGTTTGCGGCCTGCGCCACCTCGTGCACGTTGCCGACGGTGGGGATGCCCGAGCCGATGTCGAGGAACTGGTCGATGCCGGCGTCGAGCAGCACCCGGACGGCCCGGCGCAGGAACTCCCGCCCGGAGCGCATGGTGGCCGCCAGGTTCGGCGTCATGCTGGCGATCTGCTCGGCGAGCTGCCGGTCGATCTCGAAGTTGTGCGCGCCGCCGAGGAAGTAGTCGTAGACGCGGGCCGCGCTCGGCCGGCTCAGGTCTATCTCGGCGGGAGTTCCGTCCGGCATCTGCATCGGTTCGCCCCAGTTCGTCGCCGCGGTGCGGGAGGGCACCGGTGTCCGCACGCGCGCAGGCACGCGGAGGCGACACCGGCCGACCCGCGGAAGGTGTGGTGCTGACCACTCTAGGCGCGTACGCCCGAGCGCGGGAGATCCACATTTGGGCGGTGATCACCTGTCCGCCCGACAGCGTCCCGGCGGCGGTACCTGCCGGCGCCCCGGGGCCCGCGACACCGGCGGCCGCCCGATCTCGCGCCGCCGACCGGCGCGACGGTCAGGCGGCGGACTCCAGCATCAGCGCGATGCCCTGCCCGACGCCGATGCACATGGTGGCCAGCGCCCGCCGGCCGCCCCGGCGGCGCAGCTCCAGCGCGGCGGTCAGCGCCAGCCGGGCGCCGCTGGCGCCGAGCGGGTGGCCGAGCGCGATGGCGCCGCCGTTGGGGTTGACGTGCTCGGCGTCCTCCGGCAGGCCCAGCTCGCGCAGCACCGCCACGCCCTGCGCGGCGAACGCCTCGTTCAGCTCGACCACGTCGACGTCGCCGAGGCCGAGGCCGAGCCGGTCGAGCAGCTTACGGGTGGCCGGCACCGGCCCGATGCCCATGATCCGGGGCGGTACGCCGGCCGCGGCGGCCCCGCCGATCCGGGCCAGCGGGGTCAGGCCGTACCGGGCGACCGCGGCCTCGGAGGCGACCAGCAGCGCCACCGCGCCGTCGTTGACCCCGGAGGAGTTGCCGGCGGTCACCGTGCCGCCCTCGCGGAACGGGGTGGGCAGCGCGGCGAGCTTCTCCAGCGACGTCTCCCGGGGGTGCTCGTCGACCTCGACCAGCTTCGTCTCGCGCCGCCCGGCCGGCACGGTCACCGGCACGATCTCCTCGGCGAACCGGCCGTCGGCCTGCGCCTTGGCGGCCCGCTGCTGGGAGCGCAGCGCGAACTTGTCCTGCGCGACCCGGTCGACGCCGAACTCGGCGGCCACGTTCTCCGCCGTCTCGGGCATCGAGTCGATGCCCCAGCCGGCCTTCATCAGCGGGTTGACCAGCCGCCAGCCGATGGTGGTGTCGTACACCTCGGCGGTGCGGGCGAACGGCGTCGCCGCCTTCGGCATGACGAACGGCGCGCGGCTCATGCTCTCCACCCCGCCGGCGACCACCAGGTCGGCCTCGCCGGCCACGATGGACCGGGCGGCGGTGGCCAGCGCGTCCAGGCCGGAGCCGCAGAGCCGGTTGACCGTGCTGCCGGGGACCTCCTCGGGCAGCCCGCCGAGCAGCGCCGCCATCCGGGCGACGTTGCGGTTGTCCTCGCCGGCCTGGTTGGCGCAGCCGAGCACCACGTCGTCGGTGCGGGCCCAGTCCACCGACGGGTGGCGGGCGACCAGCTCGCGGATCACGTGGGCGGCGAGGTCGTCGGGGCGTACCCCGGCGAGGGCGCCGGCGTACCGGCCGATCGGCGTGCGGACTCCGGCCACGAGGTATGCCACGGTCATCGGCGCTGTCCTTCGGGGGTGGAAGGGGTTCGGCGTCGCCCCGGTCGCGGGGACGCCCGAGCGCCAGGATATCCGCGGGCCGAGCCGATAGGTTGACGGCATGGCCCGGGCCCAGTTCAGCGCAGAGACCGCCGGCGGCGGCGCGTTCGTCCGCCAGCCCAACCGGTTCACCGGTCGGGTCACCCCGCACTCCACCTCGCCGCCCGGTGGCGGGCCGGACGAGCAGGACCGCTGGCCGCTGGAGCCGGGCCGCTACCGGCTGATCTGGTGCCGCGCCTGCCCGTGGGCGCACCGGGCGAGGATCGTGCGCGGCCTGCTCGGCCTGGATGAGGTCGTCTCGCTGGGCACGGTCGACCCGATCCGCGACGAGCGGGGCTGGCGGTTCAACCTCGACCCGGACGGCTTCGACCCGGTGCTGGGCATCGGCTTCCTCTCCGACGCGTACCTGGCCACCGACCCGGACTACACCGGGCGGGTGACCGTGCCGGCGCTGGTCGACACGCTCACCGGGCGGGTGGTCACCAACGACTACCCCCAACTCACCCTGGACTTCTCCACCGAGTGGCGGCGGTTTCACGCCCCGGGGGCGCCGGACCTCTATCCGGTCGAGCTGCGCCCGGAGATGGACGCGTTGATGGCCGAGATCCACCGGGACGTCAACAACGGCGTCTACCGGTGCGGCTTCGCCACCTCCCAGGAGGCGTACGACGAGGCGTACAGCGCGCTCTTCGCCCGGCTGGACGCGCTGTCGGAGCGGCTGGCCGGGCGCCGCTACCTGATGGGCGAGCAGATCACCGAGGCGGACGTCCGGCTGTTCACCACCCTGGTCCGCTTCGACGTGGCGTACCACGGGCACTTCAAGTGCAACCGGCAGAAGCTGACCGAGATGCCGGTGCTCTGGGCGTACGCGCGGGACCTGTTCCAGACGCCGGGCTTCGGCGAGACGGTCGACTTCGACCAGATCAAGCGGCACTACTACGCCACCCACGAGATGATCAACCCGACCCGCATCGTGCCGCTCGGCCCGGACCTGCACGGCTGGACCACGCCGCACGGGCGTGGCTGAGCCGGACCGGGCCGTCGGCCCCGCCCGGGCCGCCGCCGCGTCCGCCGCCGCCGGCTGCGTCCTGGCCGGCACCGTCGCGGTGATCGTCGCCGTGGTCGCCGGTCCCGGTCCGGGCCTGACCGGGTACGTCAGCGAGGCCGGCGTCGCCGAGAGCGCGTACGCCCCGACGTACCGGATCGGGGTCCTCGCCCTGGCCGCGGCGCTGCTGCTGCTCGCCGCCGCGCTGCCGGCGCCGCTGCGCCTCGCCGCGGCGCTGCTCGGCGCGGGCGGCGCGTTCACCCTGCTCTCCGCGGTGGTGACGTGCAGCACCGGCTGTCCGCTGCCGCCGTTCGAGGCGGCGACGGTGGCGGACCTGGTGCACGGCGGGTCGAGCATCGCGGCGGTCGCGGCGGTGGTCTTCGCGATGCTCGCGCTGGCCTGGTCCCCGGCGACGACGCCCGCGTTGCGCCGGATCTCGGCCCTGGGCGGGGCGCTGGCGCTGCCGCTGTCCGGCGTGATCGCGCTGGCCATGCTGATCGCCGGTCGGGGCGGGTTGGTGGGCGGCCTGGAGCGGGTGCTGCTGGCGGTGACCTTCGGCTGGGGCCTGGCGGCGGCGACGGCGCTGGGCCTGTGCCGGGACCCGACCGTGACGAAGCGGTCAACGGACGGCAGACCCGCCCTGTAAGGAGCCTCACGCCCTTCGGTCCTTCCTGTTGCGCGGTGGCCGGGAGTAGCGTCGCCAGGCGATGACCAATGTCTGGCACCTCACCGTGCGCCTGTACGTCGATCTCCGACTGCAGGCCAGCGGCGTCTGTCCGGCGCGGCCCGCTCTCTGACGCCGCCCGCACCGACCTCCGACAGACCTTGGACGCATCGTCATGGCTTCCGCCCTGCGCAAGATTCCCTTTTCCGCACAGATCCTGCTCGGCCTCGTCCTCGGCGTGACGCTGGGCTTCCTCGCCCGCGCCAATGACCTGAGCTGGCTGGCCAGCACCCTCGACACCGTCGGCGGCCTCTTCGTCCAGCTGCTCAAGCTGGCCGTCCCGCCGCTGGTCTTCACCGCCATCGTGGTCAGCGTGGTCAGCCTGCGCGGGGTGGCCAACGCCGCCCGGCTGGCGCTGAAGACGCTGCTCTGGTTCGGCGCCACCGCGCTGATCGCGGTCGGCGTCGGCATCGGCCTCGGCCTGCTGACCGACCCGGGTCGCGGTGTCTCGCTCGACACCGGCGCGGCGAGCGCCCCGAAGAAGACCGGCTCCTGGACCGACTTCCTCACCGGCATCGTGCCGACCAACCCGGTCGGCGCGTTCGTCGAGGGCAACGTGCTCCAGATCGTCTTCCTCGCCCTGGTGGTGGGCGCCGCCGCGCTGCTCGTCGGCGAGGCCGCCGAACCGTTCGTGGCGCTCAACCGCTCGCTGCTGGAGATCGTGCAGAAGGCGCTCTGGTGGGTGATCCGGCTCGCCCCGATCGGCACCCTCGGCCTGATCGGCAACGCCGTCGCCTCGTACGGCTGGGACCTGATCGCCCCGCTCGCGAAGTTCACCACCGCCGTCTACGTCGGCTGCGCGATCGTGCTGTTCGTGGTCTACCCGCTGCTGCTGGTGGCGGCCGGCCGGCTCAACCCGCTGCGCTTCTTCGCCGGCGCGTGGCCCGCCATCGAGCTGGCCTTCGTCTCCCGCTCCTCGGTGGGCACCATGCCGGTGACCCAGCGTTCCGTCGAGCGCCTCGGCGTCCCCCGCGAGTACGCCTCGTTCGCGGTGCCGTTCGGCGCCACCACGAAGATGGACGGCTGCGCGGCGATCTACCCGGCCCTGGCGGCGATCTTCGTCGCGCAGGTCTTCGGGGTGGACCTGGGCGTCACCGACTACCTGCTGATCGCCTTCGTCTCGGTGGTCGGCTCGGCGGCCACCGCCGGCCTGACCGGCGCGATCGTGATGCTCACCCTGACCCTGAGCACGCTGGGTCTGCCGCTGGCCGGCGCCGGCCTGCTGCTGGCCATCGACCCGATCCTGGACATGATCCGCACCGCCACCAACGTGGCCGGGCAGGCGCTGGTGCCGACCATCGTCGCCGCGCGGGAGGGCACCCTGGACCGGGCCGCGTACGACTCCGCCGGCCGGCGTGAGCTGACCGACGCCGAGGAGATCGAGCGGCCGACCCGGCAGGACGGGCTGACCCCGGTCCCCGCCTGAGCCCGCCCGGCTCGACCGCCGATCGAGGAGGGCCCTGCCCCGCAGGGCCCTCCTCGCCACCGCTGACGGAGGATCACCGACATGAGTGCCCTGTTCACCCCGCTGACCCTGCGCGCGGTCACCCTGCCCAACCGGGTCGCCCTCGCCCCGATGTGCCAGTACAGCGCCGGCCCCGACGGCCTGCCCACCGACTGGCACCGGGTCCACCTCGGCTCCCGGGCCGTCGGCGGCGCCGGCCTGATCCTCACCGAGGCCACCGCCGTCGTGCCCGAGGGGCGGATCAGCCCGCAGGACACCGGCCTCTGGTCCGACGCGCACGTCGACGCCTGGCGCCCGGTCACCGGATTCGTCGCCGCCCAGGGCGCGGTGCCGGCGGTGCAGCTCGCGCACGCCGGGTTCAAGGCGTCGACGTACCGGCCGTGGGCCGAGCGACGCGGCGGCGTGCCGGACGCCGAGGGCGGTTGGACCCCGGTCGGCCCCGGCGCCGAGCCGTTCCTGCCCGACCACCGCGAGCCGACCGCGCTCGACGAGGCGGGGATCGCCCGCGTGGTGTCCGCCTTCGCCACCGCTGCCGGCCGGGCGGTGGACGCCGGCTTCCGCGCGGTGGAGATCCACGCCGCGCACGGCTACCTGCTGCACGAGTTCCTGTCCCCGCTGACCAACCACCGCACCGACGGCTACGGCGGCGACCGGACCGCCCGGATGCGGCTCACCCTGGAGGTGGCTCGCGCGGTGCGCGCCACCGTCGGCGAGCGGGTGCCGGTGCTCACCCGGATCTCGGCCACCGACTGGGTCGAGGGCGGCTGGACCGTCGAGGACAGCATCGTGCTCGCCGGCGAACTCGCCGCCGCCGGGGTCGACCTGGTCGACGCCTCCTCCGGCGGCGCGGCGGCCCGGGCGAGCATCCCGATCGGGCCCGGCTACCAGGTGCCCCTCGCCGCGCGGATCCGCCGCGACGCCGGGGTGCTCACCGGCGCGGTCGGCCTGATCGTCGAGCCGGAGCAGGCCGAGCAGATCGTCGCGGGCGGCGAGGCCGACCTGGTGCTGCTCGGCCGGGAACTGCTCCGGGACCCGTACTGGCCCCGCCGCGCCGCCGCCAAGCTCGGCGCCCACCCCGGCTGGCCCGACCAGTACGCCCGCGCCTTCTGACCGTGCCCGGCCGGCCGGCCCAACCTTGATCCACTCCGGTTGCGGCGTGTCGCCGTGTCCCCTTCCAGGGACACCGCGACACGCCGCCAACCGTGGACCACCCCGCCGGGGTCAGCCGGCCAGGTGACCCCAGTCGTCCTCCAGGTCGCGCCAGGGGCCCTGCGCGGCGACCGCCCCGTCGCGAAGCACCACCACGTGGTCGGCCCGCACCAACGCCGCACGTTTCGACGTCGAGCCGACCACGGTCACACCGTGCTCGCGCAGCGCCGCCCAGAGCGCCAGCTCGGTGGTGACGTCCAGTGCCGACGAGACGTCGTCGGCCACCAGCAGCTCGGTACGCGGCGCCAGCGCCCGGGCCAGCGCCAGCCGCTGCAACTGGCCGCCGGAGAGCCGGGTCCCCTTGTGGCCGATGAGCAGCCCCAACCCGCCCCCGGCGGCGGCCAGGTCGTGGTCGAGCTGCGCGGTCGACACCGCCCCGGCCGCGTCCACCTCGTGGCCGAGCGCGATGTTGTCGGCCACCGTGCCGGAGAGCACCCGGGGCAGCTGCCCGACGTACCCCACCTGCTGCGGACGCAGGAACAGCTCCGGCTCGGTCACCGGTTCGCCGTTCCAGCGCAGCGTGCCGATGTGGTGCACGATCCCGGCCAGCGCGCGCAGCAGCGAGGACTTGCCGGAGCCGACCGGCCCGACGATCAGCACCAGCTGCCCCCGGTCGACGGTCAGGTCGACGTCCCGCACGGCCAGGGTGCCGTCGGAGTGCAGGGCCCCGAAGCCGGCCAGCTCCAGCCGGCGCAGCGGACGCCGGGCCGGCGGCACGGGCGCGGGCGCGGTGCCGGCGGCCAGGTCGACCCCGGGAACCGCCGCCGAGTACGTCCCGACCCCGCACATCGCCGCCGTCCGCCGGGTCCAGACCCGCGCCGACGGGTAGTGCGAGACCAGTGACGCGGTGGTCCAGGCGAACCAGCGGGCCGCCCCGAGCGTGGAGACCGCCACCAGGGTCGCCCCGGCGGAGAGCCCACCGGCCAGGTAGAGCGCCCACGCGCCGATCGGCAGCAGGCCGCTGACCAGTGACGGCGTGGACCGTGCCCACACCTGCGCGGAGATCTCCCGGCGCTGCCGGTCGCTGCGCACGGTGTCCAGGGCGGCCAGATGGGTCAGCACCGGCCGGGTGGCGCCGGCCAGCTTCACCGTGCGGGCCGCGGAGAGCGCGGAGACCAGCGCGGTGGCGAAGGCCGCCCGCGCCGCCACCGTGCCCCGGGCGGACCGCTCCAGCCGGGGCCCGAACAGCGTCGCCGCCAGCCCGGAGACCACCATCGTCCCGGCGAAGAAGAGCGCCGGTACGAAACTGCCGGTCACCGCCGTCATGGTGGCCACGATCGCCAGGGCGATGAACTGGTCCATCAGGTTGTCGGCGAGCTGCACCACCCGCTCGGTGTCACCGCTCTGGGCGACCACCTCCGCCGGGGTGTGCCCGCTGACCCGGCGAGCCCCGGTCTGCCCGTGCACCAGGCGCAGGCTGATCCGCAGCATCTGGCGTACCCACCACTGCGGGAACCACAGGTTGGTGTAGAACGGCAGCGGCAGGACGACCAGCAGCGCGGCGGCGATGCCGAACGCGGGCAGCCACGGGCTGCCGCCGTCGACCACGTCGGCCCAGAGCCAGGGCAGCACCGCGCCGTCCAGGCCGAGCAGCGTCATCACCACGAACAGGGCGACGGACACCAGGCCGTACCTCGGGTCGTTGGTGCCCAGCCGGAGGATCTCCCGCATGGTGCGCGCGGGCGGCGGCGCGGGCAGCGGCGGCGGGTCGGTCTTCGGCACCGCCACGGTGACCGGCCGCTCGACCGGCGCCGGTGCCGACGCCGACGGCTCCACCTCCCACGGGTCGCGCGGCCCGGGCAGCAGGTCCACCCCGCCCCGGCCCGCGCCGGCCGGGGCGTACGCGGCGGCGTGGCTGCTGGCCAGCAGCTCGGCGAAGCGTTCCGACTCGCGCAGCGGGCCGGCCTCCAGCACCGCGCCGTCGGCCATCACCACCACCTCGTCGCAGCGGCGCACCGAGGAGAGGCGGTGCGCGATGACGATGCCGATCCGGTCGGTGAGCAGCCGCTCGGTGGCCTGGCGCACCCGGGTCTCGGTGACCGGGTCCAACCGGGCGGTGGCCTCGTCGAGGATCACCACGTGCGGGTCGCGGACCAGGATCCGGGCGAACGCGACCAGCTGTTCCTGCCCGGCGGAGAGGACGTGCCCGCCCTCGCCCAGCCGGGTCCGGACGCCGTCGGGCAGCTCGGCGATCCAGCCGGCCAGCCCCAGCTCCTCCAGCGCCCGGGTGGCGTCGTCGAGCAGGTCGGGGTCGAAGAGCGCGACGTTCTCGGCCAGCGTCCCGGCCAGGATCTCGGTGCGCTGCGGGACCACGGCGACCCACCGGCGCAACTGCTCGACGTCCAGGTCCACCAGGTCGGTGTCGCCGAGGAAGACCGTGCCGCGCGGCAGGTCGACCGCGCGGGTGAGCACCTTGGCCAGCGTCGACTTGCCCGACCCGGTCCGCCCGACCAGGGCGTACGACCGGCCGCGGGCGAAGGTGAGCCGGATGTCGCGCAGCGCCGGCCCCCGCTCCCCGTCGGCGGTGTCCGGGTACTGGAAGGTGAGCCCGCGGACGCTCAGGTCGCCCTCGGCCGGGCTCGCGCCGCCCGCCGGCTCCTGCCGGGCGTCGGAGAGCAGCTGCACCCGGGCCCACGCGCCGAGCGCGTACTGCAGGTGGGGCACCCAGCGGGCGAGGTGCTCGACGGTGGCCCCGAAGGCGATGGCGAGCAGCCAGATCGCGGTCAGCCGGGCGCCGTCGATCCGGCCGGTGGCCAGCGCCCAGGCCCCGCCGAGCACCACGGCGGCGATGCCGGCGCGGATCGCGCCGGCGGCGATCGTGGTGACCCGGGCGGACATCAGGAACACCCGCCGGCACCGGGCCAGCACCTCGGCGGCGCGCCCGGCGTAGAGGCGCAGCACGTACGGCCGGGCCAGGCTGGTCCGCACGTCGTCCTGGCCGTGCACCGCCTCCTCCATCACCGCGGCGAGGTCCGACCAGGCCTCCTCCTCGGCCATCCGGGCCGGGGCGATGCGTGCGGTGGGGCGGCGCAGCACGACGCCGAGCAGGGCGGTGAGCACGAGCATGCCGACACCGGCCGGCCACCAGACGAACAGGGCGCTGACCGTGGCCAGCAGGCAGACCGCCAGGCCCTGGACGAGCCGTACGCCGGTGTTCCGCAGCTCGGAGGCGACCTGGTAGACGTCGTTGTCGATCCGGTCGAGCAGCTCGCCGACCGGCGTGGTCTCCAGGGTGGTCAGGTCCTGCCCGAGCGCCACCCGGCAGAGCCGGCGGCGGACGTCGGCGGACCAGTCGGCGGTGAGCCCGGCCATCAGCAGGCCGATGACGAGGTCGCTGAGGACGGCGGCGACCAGCGCCAGCACCAGCAGGGCGAAGAAGGTGGCGGAGCGGTGCACCAGGACCGGGCCGGCCAGGGCCGAGGCGGCGGCCTGCCCGGCGGCGCCGAGCACGATCAGGACGACCACGACCGCCATCCGGCGTGGTGCGGTGGCCCAGAGATCACGGAGCAGGCGCATGGGAGGGTCCCTCCGGACTCGGGTTGGTGGTGGCGGTAGGTCCAGCCTGGCCCTCGGGCCGCGACCATTCAACGCATTTACCGCGCCCCCGCCGCCTCCGACCTGCCCGGATGTGTCGCAGGTCAGGTCTGGGCGACCCGCCGGACGATGCCGAGCAGCGCCTCCTGCACGTCCTCGATCGGCCGGTCCGGCTGGAAGACCAGCCAGTCCACGGCCACCACCAGGCCGACGCCGAACAGCGCCGAGGAGGCGGTCCGCACGTCCAGGTCGGCGGGGAGGTCGCCGCTGGCCACCCCGGCCCGGACGGTGTCGGCGATCACCTCGATCGCCTCGCCGCGCAGCAGGCGCAGGGTCTGCTGCCACTCGCGGTTGGTCCGCCACATCTCCGAGAGCAGCAGCTGGGCGAAGGCCCGGTAGCGCCGGATGTACTCCAGCTCGGCGCGGACCAGGGCGGCGAGCGCCTCGCGCGGTGGCAGGCCGGCCACCGCGGCCCGGAAGTCGGCGGTGAGCAGGCCGATGCCGTGCCGCAGCAGCTCCTCGAAGAGGACGGTCTTGGACTCGAAGTTGTAGTAGACGGTGCCCTTGGCCACTCCGGCGCGGGCCGCGATGTCGTCCACGGTGGTGGCGGAGAAGCCCTGCTCGGCGATGAGTTCCACCGCCGCCACGAAGAGGCGCTGCCGGGTGTCCTCCCGCCGCCGCGACCGTCCGTCCGTCACTCGCCCTCCCCGTCCGCCCGACCGGCCCGTGGCGGACCGGGCTGCTCCCGTACCCCCGGCCCAGGAGCATCCTCACATGGTCAGTTCGGGGTGCAGCCTCGCCGGGGTCAGTCGCCGGGACCGGCGCGCCGCGCCGACGGTGAGTACCAGCGCCGCCGCGCCGAAGGCGGCGATGACCAGCGCGGCGGTGACCACGGTCGCCGACGACCCGCCGTTGATGGTGTGCCGCAGCCCCTGCACCACGTACGTCATCGGCAGCCAGGGGTGGACGGCCTGGAAGAAGTCGGGCGAGGTCTGCACCGGGTAGGTGCCGCCGGAGGAGGTGAGCTGGAGCATCAGCAGGGCCAGCGAGGCGAGCCGGCCGGCCGGGCCGAGCTGCGCGCCGAGCCACTGCATGATCGCGGTGAACGCCAGCGAGGTCAGCGCGAGCAGCCCGAACGTCGCCGCGGGGTACTCCGGGTCGAGGCCGAGCACCAGGGTGACCACGGTGAAGAGGACCCCGGCCTGGGCCAGTCCGATCGCCACGGCGGGCAGCCAGCCGGCGAGCGCGACCCGCCAGGCGGACGCGTCGGACATCACGTGCCGCCGGTTCACCGGCCGCAGCAGCATGTACGTGATCATCGCGCCGACCCAGAGCGCCAGCCCGAGGAAGTACGGGGCGAACCCGACGCCGTACGAGCCGGCGGGGTGCTCGGACGTGCGGTCCAGCGAGACCGGGTCGCCGAGGATGCCGGCCCGGTCGGCCGCGTCGTCGTACCCGGGGATCTTCTTCTCCCCCGCGGCCAGCCCGTCGGCGAGCTGGCCGGCGCCGCCCTCCAGCTTGGTCAGGCCGGCGGCGAGCCGGTCGCCGCCCCCGCTGAGCCGGGCGAGCCCGCCGTCGAGGTCCCGGGCCCCGGTGGAGAGCCGGAACAGCCCGCCCCGCAGCTGGTCGGCGCCGGTGGCGGCGGTGCCGAGCCCGTCCCGCAGCTCGGCGTTGCCCTTCGCGATCCGGTCGATGGCGTCCGCGAGCCGGTGCACCTTGGTCTTGGCCCCGGCCACGTCGTCGGCGAGGTGCGGCGCGGCGGCGGCCACCTCGCGGGCGGCGGCGGCGACCTCCCGCATCTTCTTCTGCAGCGCGGCCAGGTCGGTCCGGTCGATGGTGGCGGCCAGGCTCTCGGCCTCGGCGACGGCCTTGTCGGCGGCGGCGCGGGCGGCGGTGACGGTCGGGTCGTCGGCGAGTTCGGGATGCGCCGCGACGAGCGCGTCGAGGCGGTCGGCGACCTTGCGCGCCTGGGTCAGCACGACGTCGGCCTGCTCGGGCAGCGTGTCGAGCCCGTCGGCCAGCGCGTTGGCGCCCTCGGCGATGACGGTGGCGGCCGTGCCGATCTCGTCGGCGTTCTCGCGCAGGAACGGCTCGGCCCGGTCCGCGAGGGCGTCCACCTTGTCGGCGGCGGCCCGGGTGGCGGTGGCCGCCTGGGCGCTGCCGTCGGCGAGCTGGGTCGCGCCGGTGCGGAGTTCGTCGAGGCCGGAGGAGAGCTGGTCGGCGCCCTGGGCGCTGCGGTCCACCCCGGCGGCGAGCTGCCCGGCGCCCGCTTCCGAGCGGCCCAGCCCGTCGGCGAGCTGCCCGGCGCCGTCCTGGGAGGTGCCGAGCCCGTCGGCGAGCTGGCCGGCGCCGTCGGCGGCCTTGCCGGTCTCGGCCTTCAGGTCGGTGAAGCCGACCAGCATCTTGTCGAAGTAGCCGCTGGCGGTGCTCTCCGCGGCGGCGGCCCGGATCTCGCTGAAGGCGGAGCGGGCGAGCAGGCCGGAGAGGTAGTTGGTGGCATCGTCGTTGACCACCCGCAGCTCGCCGCGGCGGGCCGGCTGGTCGGGCTCGGGGCTGGCGACGAGGGTGGCGGAGAAGTCCGCCGGGATGGAGAAGATTAGGTGGTAGCGGCCGCTGCGCAGGCCGGCCGTGGCGTCGTCGGCGTCGGTTACGTGCCAGCCGAAGACCTTGCGGTCGAGCAGCTCGTCGGTGAGGTCCTGCCCGGCGTGCACCACCCTGCCGTCGCCGGCGGTGGCGGGCCGGTCGGCGTTGACCAGCGCCACCGGGATCCGGTCCATGTGCCCGTACGGGTCCCAGAAGGCGTAGAGGTAGAGGGCCCCGTAGAGCAGCGGGATCACGGTCAGCACGGCGAGCGCGGCGCGCGGCAGCCGGCCCCGGGTCATCCGGCGCAGCTCGAAGCGGGCGAGGCGGAAGACGCTCATCGGTTCACCTCGGGGTCGACGATGTCGGGGGTGGCGGGGCCGCCGGCCGGCCCGCCGGCGCCCTCCGGGTCGGCGGTCGCGTCCGGGTCGGCGGTCGCGTCCGGGTCGGCGGTCGCGTCCGGGTCGGCGGTCGCGTCCGGGTCGGCGGTCGCGTCCGGGTCGGCGGTCGCGTCCGGGTCGGCGGTCACGTCGGGGTCGGTGACGTCCGTCGGGACGGCCTGGGCGGGGACGGCGACGGTGCGCGCCGGGGCGGTGGTGGCCGGTGCGGTGGGGGCCGGCAGGCTCAGGTCGGGCCGGACCGGCAGCGACGGGTCGCCGAGCCGGTGCACGACGGCCCGGGCGCCGGGCTCGACCGCGCGGGCACTGGCGACCACCGCGTAGCCCTGGTCGGCGAGGCGGGCCAGGGCGTCCCAGAGCCAGGCCCGCTCGGGGGCGTCGGAGCCGGCGTCCACGTCGTCGGCGACGATCAGGCTGGGACCGCTCAGGGTGGCCAGCACCAGGCCGAGGACCTGCCGCTGCTGCGGGGTGAGGTCACGGCCGCGCACCTCCGGATCGAGGGGTACGTCGGTGAAGCCCGCGCCGGCGATCGCGGCGGCGAAGGCGTCCCGCCGGTACGCCCGGCGGGCCCGGACGGCGGCCACCGGCACCAGTTGGCGTCGTCGGCGCGGAACGGGCCCGAGCAGCAGCAGCCGCTCCTGGATGTGCTCGGCGACGGTGAGCGCGGGGTCGGGCTCGTGCACCCCGGCGACCTGGCCGAGCGCGGCCGGCCCCCGGGTGCGCAGCGTGCCCTGGTTGTGCGGGAAGCGGCCGGCCAGAGCGAGCAGCAGCGAGGTACGCCCGCTGCCGGGCGGCCCGGTGACGACGTGCAGCTCACCCGCCTCGGCGGTCAGGTCGACGTCCCGGTACACCCAGCCCCGCCGGGTGCGCAGCCCCAGCCCGTGCGCCTCGACGATCCTCATCCGACATCCCGACATGCTTGAACTGACTGGTCAGTATAAAAACATGCCCAGCATAGCGCCGTACGTCCGGTTCCCCGACCGGGGCGGGCGTGATCCCCGCCATGGCCGGCGGGCGGGACGGGTCAGAACAGCACGGTGGCGAGGGTGCCGACCGGCTGGAAGCCGCAGCGCTCGTAGACCCGGCGGGCAGGCAGGTTGAAGTCGTTGACGTAGAGGCTCACGGTCGGGGCGACCCGCAGCAGCGCGTCGCGCACCACCGCCGCCATCGCCGCGGTGGCGATCCCCCGCCCGCGCCACTCGGGGGCCACCCAGACCCCCTGGACCTGGGCGGTACGCCGGGTCACCACGGCCAGCTCGGCCTTGAAGACCACCCGGCCGTCGACGAAGCGGGCGTACGCCCGACCGGCCCGCACCAGGTCGGTGACCCGCCGCCGGTAGGCCCGTCCACCGTCCTCGGCCAGCGGCGAGACGCCGACCTCCTCGGTGTACATCGCCACCGCCGCCGGAAAGAGCCGGTCGATCTCAGCGGCGCGCACCCGGCACACCTGCGGGTCGGCGGAGACCGGGGGCAGCGCGTCGGTGGCCAGCAGCGGCTGGTTGGGGCGGACGTCCCGGGCCGGACCCCAGTGGGTGGAGAGCCGGTCCCAGAGGCCGAGCACGGCGTCGGCCCGCCCGACGATCGAGGAGCAGAGGCGCTCCTCGGCGGCGAGCTGCTCGGCGAAGGCGGCGACGGCCGGCTCCGAGGCGAGCACCGGGGTGAGGTTGCCCCCCAGCCAGCAGATCGACTCCAGGTTGCGGCGCGCCCCGTACCCGAGGATCCGCCCCTCGGCCCGCCACCAGGCCAGGCCACGGGCGGCGACCCGCTCGGCGACCTGCGCGCCCGCGAACGGGTCGAGATCGAGCAGCCGCTCGACCGCGCGGCGCTCCGACTCCCCCAGTTGGCGTACCGGCACCGTCAGCACGGCTACCAGCCTGCCAGATGTGGGCGGCCACTCGCCGGCCGACCGGTCAGACGGTGACAGGTTCGGCCACCGGCTCGGCCGGCCGGGTCCGCGCCGCCCACCGCACCACCGGCGGCACCAGCGCGCCGAGCACCAGGAACAACCCGCCGAGCACCAGCCAGCCGGGCGCGCCCCAGCCGACCGCGAGACTGGTCACCACCACCGGGGCCACCATCCCGCCGAGCTGCATGCCCATCCCGTACGCCCCCTGGTACTGGCCCTGCGCTTGGGCCGGGGCGAGGCCGAAGGAGATGCCCCAGCCCGCCGCCGCGTGCCACAGCTCGCCGACCACGTGCACGAGCGCCCCGGCCAGCAGGAGCGCCACCGCGACCGGGGTCGGCACGCCGGCGCTGGCGGCGAAGAGCGCGCAGGCCACCGCGATGACCACGCCCGCCCGCCGGGCGGCCCGCGCGGCCCCGGGCAGCTCCTCGGTCCCCCGGGAGGCGCGCACCTGGAAGAGCACCACCGTCACCGTGTTGACCAGCATGCAGGCCGAGACGAGCCAGTGCGGCGCCGTGGTGTGGTCGGCGATCCAGAGCGGCAGGGCGATGTTGAGCAGCCCGAAGTGCATCGACATCAGCCCGTCGAGCACGGTGAACGCCAGGAAGGGGCGGTCCCGCAACGCGATCAGCCGCGGCCCGTGCGCGGGTGCCGGCACGGGCGGGACCGGCGCCAGCCGGAGCAGCACCACCGCCGCCAGCAGGTAGGTGACGCAGTCGAGCAGGATCAGCGCGACGTACGCGCCGCGGGTGTCGGCGGCGAGCCCGACGCCGGCGACCACGGCGCCGACCGAGATCCCGACGTTGGTGACGGCGCGCAGCCAGGCCCGGGTGCGGACCCGGTGGTCGGCGGGGACGGCTCCGGCGATCAGCGCGCCCCGGGCACCCCGGCTGGCGGCGTCGGCGACCGCCATCAGCACCCCGACGACCAGGAACGTCGGGAACGACCGGACGGTCACCAGGGCGGCGGTGAAGACGCCGGAGGCGACCAGCGCGGCGAGCTGGATGCCGCGCGGGCCGTGCCGGTCGGCCAGGTACCCCATCGGCGTGCTGGCGATCAGGCTGACCAGCGCGGTGACGGTGAGGCCGACGCCGACCTCGCGCACCGAGAGGCCGACCGAGCGGGTGAGGAAGAGCGCGCTGACGGTCAGCCAGGTGCCCCGGCCGATCGTGTTGACCAGGGTGGAGAGGGCGAGGGTCCGGGCCGGACCCGGTTCGGGAAGCAGGCGCACGCGGACGACTTTAGCAAGACGTACGTACGGTTTGCTCTCCACCTCGGTCAATTTCCTTGTCGCCGACACGTTGCCGATATATCGTCGATGCATCAACGACAGTCCGAGAAGGGATCGTGGCATGGGATTCCATCAGCACTTCCAGGCGATGCACGAGGCCCGTCGACGCGGGTTCGGCTTCCCGCCCGTCCCGCCCGGCCCGCACGGGCACGGCGGCTGGGGTGGGGGCCGGGGCGGCCGGGGTCGGGGCCGGGGTCGCCGGCCGAACGTCCGCGGTGCCGTGCTGGCGCTGCTCACCGAGCGGCCGATGCACGGGTACGAGATGATCCAGGAGATCGACTCCCGCACCGGCGGGGCCTGGCGGCCCAGCCCCGGCTCGATCTACCCAACCCTCCAACTGCTGGAGGACGAGGGGGTCATCGAGGCCAGCACGGACTCCTCCACCGGTGGACGGAAGCGGTTCGGCCTCACCGACGCCGGCCGCGAGGAGGCCGCCGCCGCGGCGCAGACCCCACCCTGGGCGGAGTTCGCCGAGAACACCGTCAACAGCTGGCACGACATCCGCGACGCCGGCGCGCAGGCGATGCACGCGCTGCGCCAGGTGATGATGACCGGCACCGACGACCAGCGGGAACGCGCCGCGCAGGTCCTCGACGAGACCCGCCGCAAGCTCTACGCCATCCTCGCCGAATCCGACTGACCCCGCCCCTCCCCCGCCCCGCACGCGGAGGCGTGGGCCGGCAGATACAGAGAAAGAGTGGCTATTCCAGAGGGAATAGCCACTCTTTCTCTGAAAGTGCAGCCGCGGCGCGTGGGGCGTCGGGGCGTGCGGGGTGGGGTGGGGTGGGTCAGTGGACGGTGACGGTGGCGCCGGGGACCAGGTCGCGGAGTTCCTCGGGGATCTCGGCGCCCATCTCGTCGGCGAGGCGCAGCGCCTCCTCGATCAGCGTCTCCACGATCTGCCCCTCGGGCACGGTCTTGATGACCTGGCCCTTGACGAAGATCTGGCCCTTGCCGTTGCCGGAGGCGACGCCGAGGTCGGCCTCGCGGGCCTCACCCGGGCCGTTCACCACGCAACCCATCACGGCGACGCGCAGCGGCACCGGCAGCCCCTCCAGGCCGGCGGTGACCTCCTCGGCCAGCTTGTAGACGTCGACCTGGGCTCGGCCGCAGGACGGGCAGGAGACGATCTCCAGGCCGCGCTCGCGCAGGCCCAGCGACTCCAGGATCTGGTTGCCGACCTTGATCTCCTCGACCGGCGGCGCGGAGAGCGAGACCCGGATGGTGTCGCCGATCCCCTCGGCCAGCAGCGCGCCGAAGGCGACCGCCGACTTGATGGTGCCCTGGAACGCCGGGCCGGCCTCGGTGACGCCCAGGTGCAGCGGGTAGTCGCACTGCTCGGCGAGCTGCCGGTACGCCCGGATCATGACCACCGGGTCGTTGTGCTTGACCGAGATCTTGATGTCCCGGAACCCGTGCTCCTCGAAGAGCGAGCACTCCCAGAGCGCCGACTCGACCAGCGCCTCGGCGGTGGCCTTGCCGTACTTGGCGAGCAGCCGCTTGTCCAGCGAGCCGGCGTTCACGCCGATCCGGATCGGCACGCCGGCCGCGCCGGCCGCCTTGGCGATCTCCTTGACCTTGTCGTCGAACTGCCGGATGTTGCCCGGGTTGACCCGGACGGCGGCGCAGCCGGCGTCGATCGCGGCGAAGACGTACTTCGGCTGGAAGTGGATGTCGGCGATGACCGGGATCTGCGACTTGCGGGCGATCGCCGGCAGCGCCTCGACGTCGTCCTGGCTGGGCACGGCGACCCGGACGATCTGGCAGCCGGACGCGGTCAGCTCGGCGATCTGCTGGAGGGTGGCGTTGACGTCGGAGGTGAGGGTGGTGGTCATCGACTGCACCGAGACCGGCGCACCGCCACCGACCGGCACCGAGCCGACCATGATCTGGCGGCTGGCCCGGCGCGGGGCCAGCGGCGGGGGCGGCATGGCGGGGATACCGAGACTGACAGCGGTCACTTCAGGCACTCACCTTGAGAAGAGCGTGATCGGATTGACGACGTCCGCGGTGACGGTCAGCAGCGTGAACGCGCCACCGACCAGGATCACCGCGTACGTGAGCGGCATGAGCTTCATGTAGTCCACCCGGCCCGGGTCGCGGCGGCCGATCCGGGCGTACAGCCAGGAGCGGACCCGTTCAAACCAGGCGATGGCGATGTGGCCGCCGTCCAGGGGCAGCAGCGGCAGCAGGTTGAACACGCCGACGAAGAAGTTCAGCGAGATGAACAGGAAGGGCAGCATCTGCCAGAAGCCGTTCGCCAACGCCTCGCCGCCGAGCCGGCTGGCGCCGACCACGCTGATCGGGGTGTCCTTGTCCCGCTCGCCGCCGGTGACGGCGGTCCAGAGGGCGGGCACCTTCTCCGGAATCCGCTTCATCGCCTCGTAGGTGCCGACGGCGAGGTCCTTGGTGTAGCCGGCGGTGGCCGGGATCGCCTCGACCGGGCCGTACGTGACGGTGGCCGGCACGCCCGGCGGCAGGGACGGGCCGGCGACGCCGAGGGCGGAGACGGTCTTCGGGGCGCCGTTCGGGTCGTCCAGCGGCTTGCGCTGCACGGCGGCCAGCGTCACCTGGGCGTCGTTCTGCACGCCGTCGCGCTCGTAGCGGATGGTGGCCTTGCCCGGTGGCAGGTCGCGGACCTTCTTGACCAGGTCGGTGTAGTCGGCCACCGGCGTCCCGTTCACCGCGAGGATCTTGTCGTCGTCGCGCAGCCCGGCCTGCCTGGCGGGGCTGACCGGATCGCCGGGGGCGCACTCGCGCTGGGGGTCGGTGGGGATGACGCAGTCCACGACCTTGACGTGCGTCGGCAGCGGGTTCGGCAGGTCCCTGTTCGGCATCCCCACGAACATCGCGACGAGCCAGATGGCGACGATCGCGAGGGCGAAGTGGGTCACCGAGCCGGCGGACATCACGATCGTCCGCTTCCAGACCGGGTAGCGCCACATGGCCCGGTGCTCGTCGCCCGGCTCGACGTCGTCGTCCTGCGGCGTCATCCCGACGATCTTGCAGAAGCCGCCGAGCGGGATGGCCTTGATGCCGTACTCGGTCTCACCGCGGCGGAAGGACCAGAGGGTCGGGCCGAAGCCGACGAAGTAGCGGGTGACCTTCATCCCGAACGCCTTGGCGGTCAGCATGTGACCCGCCTCGTGCAGGCTCACCGAGATGAGAATCCCCAGGGCGATCGCGACCACCCCGAGCAGATAGAGCATCAAGCTTCCTTCCCCGACCCCGAGATGATCTCCTGCGCGTGCGCGCGTGCCCACGACTCGGCCGCGAGCACGTCCTCGACGGTACCTGGTTCGCCGAAATCGGGTGCCTCCTCCAACACCCGGCGCAGGGTGTCGACGATGCCGAGGAAGGGCAGCCGGCCGGCGACGAAGGCGGCGACGCACTCCTCGTTCGCCGCGTTGTAGATCGCCGGGCGGCAGCGGCCGGTCTCGCCGGCGGCCTTGGCCAGGGCGACCGCCGGGAACGCCTCGTCGTCCAGCGGGGCGAACTCCCAGGTGTGGGCCTTCGTCCAGTCCACCGCGGCGGCGGCCTCGGACACCCGGTCCGGCCAGCCCAGCGCGACCGCGATCGGCAGCCGCATGTCCGGCGGGCTGGCCTGCGCGATGGTGGAGCCGTCGACGAACTCGACCATGGAATGGATCACCGACGTCGGATGCACCATCACGGTGATGTCGGCATAGGGCACGTCGAAGAGTTCGTGCGCCTCGATCACTTCGAGGGCCTTGTTGACCATGGTGGCCGAGTTGATCGTGATGACCTTCCCCATGTTCCAGGTGGGGTGCGCGAGGGCCTGCTCGGGGGTGACCTGCGTCAACTCGTCGCGGCTGCGGCCCCGGAACGGGCCACCGCTGGCGGTGACGATCAGCCGGCGCACCTCGGAGCGCGAGCCGGAGCGCAGGCACTGGGCCAACGCGGTGTGCTCGGAGTCGACGGGAACGATCTGCCCCGGCCGCGTCACCGCGGCCTTCACCAGCGGGCCGCCGGCGACGAGGGACTCCTTGTTGGCCAGCGCGAGGGTACGACCGGCGCGCAGCGCGGCCAGCGTCGGCGCCAGCCCCAGCGAGCCGACCACCCCGTTGAGCACGATGTCGCACGGCCACTGGGCCAGCTCGGTCATGGCGTCCGGGCCGGCGACGATCTTCGGCAACCGGAAGTCCCCGGTGGCCCAGCCGCGCCGGCTCGCCTCGGCGTAGAAGGCGAGCTGGAGGTCCTGCGCGGCGGAGGACTTCGCCACCCCGACCGCGTCCACGCCCAGCTCCAGGGCCTGCGCGGCGAGCAGCTCCACGTTGCCGCCGCCGGCCCCGAGCGCCACCACCCGGAACCGGTCCGGGTTGCGCCGCACGATGTCGATGGCCTGGGTACCGATCGAGCCGGTGGAGCCGAGCAGAACGAGGTCGCGGGGAGTTGTCACGCGGCCATTCTGCCCCGCGGTCGCTGTGCGCCCGCTGGGAGCCTCAGCCCTCGCCGTCCGGGTCCTCGGCCGGCGCCTCCTCGTCGAGGAGTTCGGCGCGCCCCCACCCGCCGCCTGCTGCGGGCGGAAGCCTGCCACCCGACAGTCGGCAGGAGAGCCAGTCCGAACGCCCCCACCAGGCCCAGCACCGCCGCCGGCACCTGGACCACGAGCATGGGCGGCAGGGACGACCGCAGCGCGGCGGCGAGCCGGTCCCGGTCGGGGACGGCGTCGAACGTGATCATCACGACGGCACACGACACGACCGGCGCCGCGCCTCCGCTGCCCCATGGCGGGTCGCGGTGGGACGACGTATGCCTGGTGAGCGATATGCCTGAGAGGCATAAATATGCCTCTCAGGCATATCGCTCACCAGCATGTCCGGGGGGTGGGCACTACAGTCCGTGACGATCCGGCGGGGGCGACCTACCGCCGGACGGCCGGCGGCCCCAGCTCGACCGCATCGCCGGTGAGCAGGTTCCGGCCGCGCAGGTAGGAGTACAGCTCGGCCTGCTGTTCCACGCTCAGACCGTCGATCGGCACCGGGAACACCTGGTACCGGCTGAGCCGGAACAGCAACTGGCCGGGGATCGGTTCCACCCCGGTCAGCGCCTCCCAGCGCACGACGCTGTCGGAGAGGGCGTTCGCGCCGCGCACGCCGTCGTCCGAGATCGTCCAGGTGATGGGGATGCCGTGCATCTTCCAGCTGGCCCGGACCAGCGCCCGCAGGACCAGCGGCGACAGCACTGCGGCGGTCACCGCGGCGGCGACCCAGGGCACCCCCTCCAGCGGATCTCCGAGGAGCACGGCGACCAGGGCCGGCAGGAGCAGCACCACCGGGCAGAGCCAGTACAACAGCAGCGTGTGCCGGTAGGCGCGGCGCAGGGCGGCGGTGAGTCGCCGCCGGTCCGGCTGCGTCTCGAAACTGATCATCACGGCGGAGGACGATACGGCCTGGGCAACGCCCCCCGCTGTCCCGGCAGGCGTCAGGCGTCGGCCCGCCGGACGAAGGTCTCCAGCACCTCGCCGCCGTACCAGTCGGTGCGCCGGCCCAGGTGGACCATGCCGAGCCGGCTGGCCACCGCCATCGACGGGTCGTTGCCGGGCGAGATCACCGCGTACACCTGCGGGGTGCCGGCGGCGAACTCGCGGGCCAGCACCGCGCGGGCCGCCTCGGTGGCGTACCCGTGCCCCCAGGAGTCCGGATGCAGGTGCCAGCCCACCTCGATGTCGTCGGTCTCCGTCACGCCGTCCGCCCCGGGCAGCGGCTTGAGGATCAGAGTGCCGGCGACCCGGCCGGTGTCCCGGACCTCCATCGCCCAGGTGCCGTAGCGGCCACCCTGGCCGGCGTGCCGTTTCCGCCAGCTGGCCAGCCGGTCCAGGGCCTGGGCCGGGTCGGTCAGCGGCAGGCCGGACGCGGCCAGCCAACGGGTGATCTCGGTACGCGAGTAGATGTCGAAGATCCGATCCAGGTCCGCCGGGGCGTCGGTCCAGTCCCGCAGCACCAGGCGTTCCGTGGTGAGCACCGTCATGACGCGCGATCGTAATGCGTGCCCCGGCCCAGGAGGGGGAAGGAGATCGCGATGGGCCACGCATGGCAGCGCACGAAGCGGATCACCAGCGCCGCCTTCCGGCCGGTACGCGGCCGGGACATCTCGCTGCACGCCGCCGCGATCACCTTCTACGGCGGGATCGCCGTGGTGCCGGTGGCGCTGCTGGCGATCTGGCTGACCTCGCTTCTCGCCGGCGGGGAGCGGGTCCGCCGGCTCACCTCGTACGCGGTGAACACGCTGCCGGACGCGATCGGGGCGCCCCGGGCGGTGGAGGCGCTGGTCGCGGCCGGGGTGGAATTGACCCCGCTGCTCGCGCTGGCCTCCCTGCTGCCGGCGTCGCTCTACGGCGAGGGGCTGCGTCGGGCGTTCGTCTCGGTCGCCACGCCGCCGAACCCCGACGAGTCGCTGGTGGGCTGGCGCGGTCGGCTGCTGCTGCTGCCACTGCTCGCCCCGGCCCCGGCGCTGCTGCTGTCGATCCTGATCGCCCTGCCCACCACCACCCACCTGGTCCGCAAGGGCGGCTGGGTCGGCGCGCTCGGCGTGGTGCTGTCGTTCCTGGGGGTGTGGCTGGTGCTCACCCCGGTGGTGATGTGGGTGTTCCGGGTGGTCGGACCGGCCTCCCCGGACTGGCTCTCCACCCTCGCCGTCGGCTCGTTCACCGCGGCGAACCTCTCCGGGTTCCTGCACGGGTTCGTGCTGTTCGCCTCGCTCCCGATCGACCTGGGGGCGCCCTTCGGCGGCTTCGACGAGGTCGGCGGCGGCGTGGCGGTGCTGCTCTGGCTCTACCTGTTCCACGTGATCGTGCTGGCCGGCTACTCCGCCACCCTGGCCCTCAGCCGCTGGCGCGCCCAGCGCTGCTGAAACCCTCCGGCCGCAGAAGCCCTCCGGCCGCTGAACCCCTCCCGCCACGGGCCGCGCCGCACTAGGCTGCCCGGGCATGAGCGAAGCGAGTGAGCTGCCGGCCCGCGCCGACGTCGTGATCGTCGGATCCGGGCACAACGGGCTGGTCTCGGCCGTCCTGCTGGCCCGGGCCGGGCTGGACGTGCTGGTGCTGGAGGCGGCGGAGGAGATCGGCGGGGCCACCCGCACCGAGAACCCGTTCCCCAAGGTCCCCGGGCTGCGCCACTCCACCGGGTCGTACCTGCTCGGGCTGATGCCGCCGGAGCTGCTCGCCACGCTCGACGTGCGGATCCCGGTGCTGCGCCGCGACCCGCACTACTTCCTGCCCACGCCCGGCGGCATCGGCTCGCCGTACCTGCTCTTCGGCAGCGACACCGCGGCGACCCGCAAGCAGCTCGCGGAGTTCTTCTCCCCCGCCGACGCGGCCGCCGACGACGCGTTGCAGGCCGAACTGGCCCAGCTGCGCGAGGACCTGGCGCCCGCCTGGCTGGCCGAGCCGCTGCCGGTGGAGGAGACCGCCGAGCGGTACGTCCGCCCGGCGCTGCGGCAGGTCTTCGTCGACCTGGTGCGCGGCTCGGTCGCCGACCACCTGGCCCGCTTCGACTTCCGCTCGGAACTGCTGGTCAGCATGTACGCGGTCACCGACGGCCTCTCCGGCCTCAACGCCGGCCCGGACGACCCCGGTACCGGGCACAACTTCCTGGTGCACAACATGTGCCGGCTGCCCGGCGCGGACGGCACCTGGATGATCGCCCGAGGTGGCATGGGCACCGTCTCGCGGACCTTCGCGGAGGCCGCCCGCGCCGCCGGAGCCAGCATCCGCACGGGTACGCCGGTGACCGGGGTGACCCTGGACGGCGGCGCGGCCAGCGGGGTGACGCTCGCCGACGGCCGGCACGTCGCCGCCCCGGTGGTGCTCGGCGCCTGCGACCCGTACCGGCTGATGGACCTGCTGCCCGACGGCGCGCTCCCGGCGCCGCTGCATCAGCGGATGACGGCGGTCCGCCGACCCGGCACCACCCTGAAGCTGAACCTGGCGCTGACCGGGCTGCCCCGCTTCGCCTGCCTGCCGGCCGGGGCGCCGAGCCCGTTCGGCTCCACCATCCACCTGCTCCCCGGCTCGGCCTCGCTGGTGGGCGGGGGCGGCGAGGCGCCGATGGCCGCGCTGCGCGCGATGTGGGCGGACGTGCAGGCCGGTCGGCTGCCCGAGGAGCCGACCATCGAGTGGTACCTGCACACCACCGTCGACCCGTCGCTCTCCGACGAGGCCGGCCACCACTCCTCGGCCCTGTTCGTGCAGTCGGTCCCCTACGAGCTGGCCGGCACCACCTGGGACGAGGCCATGCCCGGGTACGTCGAGAAGCTGATCGCCATCTGCGAGCGGTACGCCCCCAGCGCCGGCGACCTGATCGCCGACGCGGTACCGCTGCCCCCGCCCGGCATCGAGGCGCACTTCGGCATCACCGGCGGGCACATCCACCACGTGGACAACACCGTCTCGTTCACCGACCGCATGCCGTACGCGACCGGCGTCGACGGCGTCTACGCGGGCAGCGCCGGCTGCCACCCGGCGGGCAGCGTGATCGGCGCCGCCGGCCACAACGCCGCCCGCCGCATCCTCAGCGACCTCGGTCGCTGACCGCACCGTCGACGTCGGCAGGGGGCAGATCGCCGGGGCGGCGGATGAGGGAGAGACCGACGAGCAGCAGGTAGAGGACGAGGCTGAGGATCGGGTCGACGAAGACGAAGGCGAAGGCGATCAGGTAGAGCAGTGGGCGCAGCAGCAGTCGCCGCGAGACCGCCCGGGCCAGTTGGGGATCCAGGTCGGGGTGGAGCAGCCGCCGCCTCCGAGCCCACCACCAGCTCAGGTTGAAGAAGAGCGACTCGCCGAGCACGGTGCCGAGGTAAAGGGCGGCGGTCAGCCGCTGCTCGGTCGCGTTGCCGCGCAGGTTGTCCGACAGCAGGTCAGCGGTGAACGGGATGGCGGCCACGAAGAGCAGCACGAGCAGGTTGAACACCAGCAGCAGCTGGTCGACCCGGACCACGTACCGCCACATGTTGTGATGGCCGAGCCAGATCTGGCCGGCGATCCCGAAGGTGATCACGTACGCCAGGTAGGTCGGCCAGGCGTGGGCGAGGGCGTCGGGAAGCTCCCTCCCGGTGGCCCTGGCCGGACCGTACTGGAGCAGTTCGACGGCCATCACCGTCAGCACGACCGCGAAGACGCCGTCGCTGAACGTCTCCACCCGGGAGGCGTCCCGGGCCATCTCCCGGTCACGCCTGAACCGGTACCCGCTCCTGCCCGCGCCGTCGGCCACGCCGCCCCCCTTCCGACCTGATGGTCACCCGGCGGGGGCGGCGGGCGCGGAGAAACCGCTAGTGCGGTGTCCACTAACGTTCACCGGGTTTCCGATGCACCGTTGTGGATCCTCGCCGTGGGGGCGAGCGACTCCCCACCTGGTGGTGGGGCGGGCCTCCGCGGGCCAACTGATCCTCGCGCCG
>NZ_JAGPYL010000040.1:0-46801 GCF_018070095.1 Micromonospora sp. U56 | reverse complement strand
GGGTACGCGTGGGCGGCCGCGCGGCGACCGGGATGTCGGGGGGCGGACCCGTCGGGGTGGACGGGGGCGGCGGCCGGTCGGGGGAGGTCTCCACGAGTGGTTGAACGCCCGGCGGCGGCGAGGGTGACGAGGAAGACGGTGCCGCGGCAGGGGCGCTCGCGGCGGCCGGTCTGCGCCATGGGCGCGACCACGTCGGGTGCGCACGCCGGCGATGTCCGGGTGCTGCGACCCTCCTGTGCCGGGGGCGGGAGCCCAGTGAGGGCCCGGCCACCTGCCCGGTCGGCCGCCGCGAGCGGCCTACGGTGTTCAGGCTAGCGCGGTGGGATGTGGCCCACAATGGGAATATCGAAGCCGATCACGGACCGCCCGTAGTCGCGACGGAGTGTCGGACCCTCGGCGTACCGTTGGTGTCATGGCGCTCGACATTCCCCGGCTCGACGGCCGCTTCCAGGTCGTCAGCGAGTTCCAGCCGGCCGGCGACCAGCCGGCTGCCATCGACGACCTTGAGCGTCGGGTCCGGCGCGGCGACCGCAACACGGTGCTGCTCGGCGCGACCGGCACCGGTAAGAGCGCCACCACGGCCTGGCTCGTCGAGCGGCTGCAACGCCCCACCCTGGTGCTCGCGCCCAACAAGACGCTCTGCGCCCAGCTGGCCAAGGAGTTCAGCGAGCTGCTCCCGCACAACGCGGTGGAGTACTTCGTCTCCTACTACGACTACTACCAGCCCGAGGCGTACATTCCGCAGACCGACACCTACATCGAGAAGGACTCGTCGATCAACGAGGAGGTCGAGCGGCTGCGCCACTCGGCAACCATGTCGCTGCTCACCCGCCGGGACGTGATCGTGGTCGCCACGGTCTCCGCCATCTACGGCCTGGGCACCCCGGAGGAATACCTGGACCGCGCGGTCCGGGTCGCCGTGGGGCAGGAGCTCGACCGGGACCAGCTGCTGCGTCGCCTGGTCGACATCCAGTACACCCGCAACGACATGGCCTTCCAGCGGGGCACCTTCCGCGTCCGCGGCGACACCCTGGAGATCATCCCGGCGTACGAGGAGCTGGCGGTCCGGATCGAGCTGTTCGGTGACGAGGTGGAGAAGCTCTACTACCTCAACCCGCTGACCGGCGACGTGGTCCGCGAGGTCGACCAGCTGGTCATCTTCCCGGCCACCCACTACGCGGCCGGCCCGGAGCGGATGGAGCGGGCGATCCGCGACATCGAAACCGAGCTGGGCGAGCGGCTGGCCGAGCTGGAGCGGCAGGGCAAGCTGCTGGAGGCGCAGCGGCTGCGGATGCGCACCACCTACGACATCGAGATGATGCGCCAGGTCGGCTTCTGCTCCGGCATCGAGAACTACTCCATGCACATGGACGGGCGGCTGCCCGGCAGCCCGCCGCACTGCCTGCTCGACTACTTCCCCGACGACTTCCTCACCGTCGTCGACGAGTCGCACGTGACCATCCCGCAGATCGGCGGCATGTACGAGGGCGACGCGTCCCGCAAGCGGATGCTGATCGACCACGGCTTCCGGCTGCCCAGCGCCGCCGACAACCGGCCGCTGCGCTTCGACGAGTTCCTGGAGCGGGTCGGCCAGATGGTCTACCTCTCCGCCACCCCCGGTCCGTGGGAGCTGGAACAGGCGCAGGGCGAGTTCGTCGAGCAGGTGATCCGCCCGACCGGGCTGGTCGACCCGGAGGTCGTGATCAAGCCCACCAAGGGGCAGATCGACGACCTGATGCACGAGATCAAGCTGCGTACCGAGCGCGACGAGCGGGTGCTGGTCACCACGTTGACCAAGAAGATGGCCGAGGATCTCTCCGACTACCTGCTGGAGAACGGCATCCGGGTGCGCTACCTGCACTCCGAGGTGGACACGCTGCGCCGGGTCGAGCTGCTGCGCGAGCTGCGCAAGGGCGAGTACGACGTGCTGGTCGGCATCAACCTGCTCCGGGAGGGCCTCGACCTGCCCGAGGTGTCCCTGGTCGCGATCCTCGACGCCGACAAGGAGGGATTTCTGCGCAGCGGCCGGTCGCTGATCCAGACCATCGGCCGCGCCGCCCGTAACGTCTCCGGCCAGGTGCACATGTACGCCGACAAGATCACTCCGTCGATGGCGGCCGCGATCGACGAGACCGACCGGCGCCGGGCCAAGCAGATCGCGCACAACGAGGCGCACGGCATCAGCCCGGAGCCGCTGCGCAAGAAGATCCACGACATCCTCGACGACATCTACCGCGAGGCGGAGGACACCGAGAACAGCCGGGTCGGCGGGGCGGTGCGCCAGCTCTCCCGGGGCAAGGCTCCGGTCAAGGAGACCCGCAGCCGCAGTCGGGGTGGCGCGGCCGGCCCGTCCCGGGAGGGGATGGCCCGCGCCGATCTGGCGCAGCTCATCCAGGAGCTCAACGACCAGATGCTGGCCGCCGCCCGGGAGCTGCAGTTCGAGCTGGCCGCCCGGATCCGGGACGAGGTCGCCGACCTCAAGAAGGAACTGCGCGGGATGGACGCCGCGGGCGTGAAGTAGGGGAGCGGGGGATGGGCGGGATCGAGGCCTGCGTCGGTCTGCCCGACCCCCGCCTGCGCCCGTTCGTCGACCGGTACCTCGGCTACCGCGAGTCCGCCCCGCTGCCGCTGGTCCGCCGCGAGGTGGCCGGCGCCTTCGTGGTGCTGGTGCTCGGCTGGGGCGCCCCGCTCGACGTCGTCGACCCGCGGGCGTCCGGGCGCGGGGTGTACGGGGTGGACTCCTTCGTCGCCGGGCCCTTCGATCGCTACTGCATCACCTCGACCCTGGGTGTGGGGCTCGGCGTGCAGTTGGTGCTCACCCCACCGGCGGCCCGCCGGGTCCTCGGCCTGCCGCTGGGCGAGCTGGCCAACCGGGCCGTGCCGGTCGGCGACCTGCCGGACCGGTGGCTGGACAGGCTGCGCTGCCGGCTGGCCGACGCGCCGGACTGGCCGCGCCGCTTCGCCCTGCTCGACGCGGCGCTCGGCGCGCGGCTGGCCGGCTCCGCCCCGCTCGATCCGACGCTGGGCCGGGCGTGGCGCCGGCTCGCCGGCACCGGCGGCCGGATCGGCGTCGGTGACCTCGCCG
Organism: Micromonospora sp. U56; assembly: GCF_018070095.1. Taxonomy (NCBI): domain Bacteria; kingdom Bacillati; phylum Actinomycetota; class Actinomycetes; order Micromonosporales; family Micromonosporaceae; genus Micromonospora; species Micromonospora sp. U56. The sequence continues at coordinate 43,716 of NZ_JAGPYL010000040.1, read as the reverse complement.
ACGAGCTGGGCTGGAGCAGCCGGCACCTCGCCGTCCGGTTCGGCGCGGAGCTGGGGCTGACGCCCAAGGCAACCGCCCGGCTGCTGCGCTTCGGCCGGGCGTACGCGACGCTGGCCCGCGAACTCGTCCCACGGCCGGGCGCCGATGCCTCCGTGGGGCCGGGCGGCTGGGCGGAGCTGGCCACGCGCTGCGGGTACTACGACCAGTCGCACCTGATCCGGGACTTCCGCGAGTTCGCCGGTACGACGCTGGCCACGCTGGCGCGCTCCGGATCGCTTTCGTCCAATCCCGGCTGACCGGGCCGGCGGCAGACTCGGGCCATGCGAAGCATCTACCCGGTCTTCCGGTATCCCGACGCCCGTGCCGCGATCGACTGGCTCTGCGCGGCTTTCGACTTCCAGGTCCACGAGGTGCACGACGCGCCCGACGGGTCCGTCGCGCACGCCCAACTCGGCTACGGCGGCGATCTGATCATGCTGGCCACCGGGAGCGGTCCGCGGGTCCGGCCGGCCGACGACGACTACGTCGTCTACGTGGCGGTCGACGACGTCGACGCCCATCACGGCCGGGCCGCGGCGGCCGGCGCGGAGATCGTCCGGAAGCCCTTCGACACCGACTACGGCTCCCGCGACTACACCGCCCGCGACATCGCCGGCAACGTCTGGTCGTTCGGCACGTACCGGCCCTGACCGGTGCGCTCCGCCCGGCGGCGCGGGGGGCACACCCGACGGGGGCGTCGCCGGGCGGTTGCGGTGCGCAAGCGAGGTATTGCCCTGGGTGACGGTCCTGCGTACCCTCCGTCGTGGGGAGGCCGGGATGCCGTTGTCATCGAGTCCTGTCATTCGCCGTGCGCGCCTCGGCGCCGAGTTGCGCCAGCTGCGCAGACGGGAGGCGCTCACCCTGGAACAGGTGTGTGGGCTGCTGGGCTGGGCCTCCACGTCGAAGCTGTCCCGCATCGAGCTGGGGCAGAGCCGGCCCGACCTCGCCGACGTGCTCGACCTGCTGGACGTCTACCAGGTGCCGTCGCCGCAGCGGGAGGCGCTGATCGTCATCGCCCGGGACGCCGCGACCAGCCGCGGCTGGTGGAAGGCGCTCGGCGAGATGCACGAGCGGCAGCGCACGTACGCCGAACTGGAGGCGGGGGCGGCGGCCATCGTCGAGTACCAGCTGGCCGTCGTACCCGGTCTGCTCCAGGCCCCCGGGTACGCCCGCCTGCGGGTCCTCGCCGGCCGGCTGCTGCACCCGGACGTCGACGTGGAGGCCGACGTGCGGGCGCGGCTGGCCCGCCAGGAGGTGCTGCGCCGCCCCGACCCGCCGCACTACACCGGCCTGCTGGACGAACGGGTCTGCGACCCGGCCGGCGTCCCGGCCGAGATCTGGCAGGAGCAGTTGGCGCACCTGCTCGCCCTGGCCGACCTGCCGAACGTGACGATCCGGGTGGTGCCCCGCACCGCCGCCCCGCCCGGGGCGGTGCACGCGCTGACCGCCTACTCCTGCTACTCCTTCCCCGACCCGGCCGACCCGCGCACCGTCATGCTGGAGACGCTCACCAACGACGTGCGGCTGGTGACCGACGCCGACGTGGCCCGCTACGAGCGGATGACCGGCTGGCTGTCGGCGGTGGCGTTGAGCGCGGAGGAGACCGCCGCGCTGCTGCGCGACCGGGCCGGCGAGGTCGCCAACGGCGCGCGCCCCGGCGGTGCCGAGGGGGAGCCGGCGGGTCAGCCGGCCGGCGGGTGAACGGGCGCTCGGCGGTGCCGCCGGAAGCCGTCCGCCGGGTCGGTCACCTGGCCGGTCAGCGGTAGGCCGGCAGGACGCCGCGCGGCCACCGGACCCGGCACCCCCGAACGCGTCGGGGCCGGTGTGCCGCGCGTGCGTCGCACGGTAACCGGGGGGTACGACAATGACGGGTGTGGATCCGCCGGATCAGGCCGGGACGTCGACGAAGTGCTCGACCCGGGGCGGGCCGGCGAAGTGCGGGCCGATCAGCGCCCGCCACTTGTCGAACGCCTCGGTGCCCCGGAAGTTCTGCTCGTGCGCCTCGACCGAGTCCCACTCGACCAGCAGCACGAACCGGGTCGCGGTCTCGATGCCCCGGGTCATCCGGGCCGACCGGCAGCCCTCGACGGCCGTGATGATCCCGTGCGCCTGCGCGTAGGCGGCGGCGAACTCGTCCTCGTGTCCGGGCAGTACGTCGATGAGCGCGACCTCAAGCACCATGACCGAAGCCTCGCACGCCCGGCGGTGGAACCGGACGGAGGGGTCTTCTCCGCCGGCCGCCCCGGCCCTAGGGTGATCGCTCGGGCCAGGGGAGGGGCGGATCATGCTGGACTGGTTGACCACGGTGGCGTTCACCGTCGGGGACGTCGGGACGACCTGGGCGGAGCTGCTCGGCTTCGCCACCGGCGTGCTCAACGTCTGGCTGGTCGCCCGGCAGCACATCGTGAACTGGCCGGTGGGCATCGCCAACGTGCTGCTGCTGATGGTGCTGTTCTGGACCGCCGGCCTGTACGCCGACGCCGGCCTCCAGGTCGTCTACGTGCTGCTCGGCCTCTACGGCTGGTACCACTGGCTCTTCGGCGGCGAGCGGCGCAGCCGGCTCGCGGTCAGCCGGACGAGCGGCCGGGAGTGGGCCGGGCTGGCGGTTGCCGGGGTGCTGCTCACCGGCGGGCTGTGGGCGTTGCTGGACCGGGCCACCGACTCCACCGTGCCGCTGGCCGACGCGTTCACCACCGCGCTGTCGCTGCTGGCCACCTACGGGCAGACCCGCAAGCTGGTGGAGAGCTGGTGGCTCTGGATCATGGCCGACCTGGTCTACATCCCGCTCTACGCGTACAAGGGGCTCTGGCTCACCGGCGCGCTCTACCTGGTCTTCCTGGCGCTCTGCGTGCTCGGGTTGCGGGCCTGGCGGGCCGACCTGCGCGCGGCCGGCACCCCGACCCTGGTGCCGCCCGGTCCGGCCCCCGCGACCGCGTGAGCGGCCCGCCCCGGCCGGAGTTCCGGCACGGCATGGTGGTCGGCAAGTTCTACCCGCCGCACGCCGGGCACCATGCCCTGATCGAGGCCGCCGCCGGCCGCTGCGCGGCGGTGACCGTGGTGGTCGCGCCGTCGCGCCGGGAGTCCATCCCGCTCGAGCTGCGGCTGGACTGGCTGCGCGAGGCGCACGCGCACACCCCCTGGGTCCGGTTCGTCGGCCGCTACGACGACCACCCGGTGGACTACGCCGACCCGGCGGCCTGGGACGCGCACTGCGCGGTCTTCTCCGCCGCGCTCGGCGGGCGCCCGGTGGACGCGGTGTTCTCCTCCGAGGCGTACGGCGGGGAACTGGCCCGGCGGTTCGACGCCACGGCGGTCTGCGTGGACCCGGACCGGCGGGTCGTGCCGGTCTCCGGCACGGCGGTGCGGGCGGACCCGGCCGCGCACTGGGACCGGCTGAGCCCGGCGGTGCGGGCCTGGTTCGTCCGGCGGGTGGTGGTGGTCGGGGCGGAGTCCACCGGCACCACCACGATGGCCGGCGCCCTCGCCGCGCACTACGGCACGGCCTGGGTGCCGGAGTACGGCCGGGAGCTGACCGCCCGCAAGCTGGCCCGGCTGCGCGCCGGTCGGCCGGCGGCGACGGTCTTCGACGTCACCTGGGACCGGGAGGACTTCGTCGAGGTGGTCCGCGCCCAGCAGGCGGCGGAGGACGCCGCCGCCCGGTCCAGCGGCCCGCTGCTGGTCTGCGACACCGACGCCCGGGCGACCGCGGTGTGGGAGGAGCGTTACCTGGGCTCGGCGTCGGAGCCGGTCCGGGCGGCGGCCCGCCGGCCGGCGCTCTACCTGCTGACCGACCACGTCGGGGTGCCGTTCTCCGACGACGGGCTGCGCGACGGCGCGCACCTGCGGGCCTGGATGACCGAGCGGTTCCGGGCCGAGCTGGCCGGCTGCGGGGTGCCGGTGATCGAACTCACCGGGCCGCACCCGGAGCGGCTGGCCCGGGCGGTGGCGGCCTGCGACGCGCTGCTGGCCGCCGGCTGGTCGCTCGCCGATCCGCTGCTGCCACCCGGCTGAGCAGCGGATCCACCGCCGGCCGCGCCGACCCTCCGATGGCACCTAGCCTCCTAGGACGGCGTAGGGAGTGTGCCACGGATCGTGCCGGAAGGTGATACTGCCGGCAATCCAGGTACCTGGAGATGCGGTGGCCGGCCGGGATGGGGAAGAATGGCCCGCGAGGAGGGGAGTATTCCCCCGCGACGGAGTCGTCAGCACGGTCGACCGCCGAACCCGGCGGCCCGACCCGGCACCGTCGGTCATCGCCCCGCCCGCGGGGCGCTGACGGAAGAGACCTCCGACAGTCACCAGAGTCCGCGTCGCTGCTCGTCTCGCCGCCAACCGGCGTTACGGTGTGCCCGACGTCGCGTGTCTGCCGGAGGAATGAATTGAACGTGTCCGGAGTGGTGTGGGCCGGGACCCTCGTCGCGATGACGGCGGTCCTGCTCGTCGACCTTCTCATCGTCGGTCGACGACCGCACGAACCCAGTGTCCGGGAGTCGAGCCTCTGGGTCGGCTTCTACGTGGCCCTGGCCCTGATCTTCGGTGCCGGGCTCTGGCTCACCTCAGGGGCGAGCGCGGCCGGCCAGTTCTACACCGGCTGGCTCACCGAGTACAGCCTCTCGGTCGACAACCTCTTCGTCTTTGTGATCATCATGGCCCGGTTCGGGGTGCCCCGGCCGTACCAGCAGAAGGTGCTGCTCGTCGGCATCGTGCTGGCCCTGGTCATGCGGGGCGGGTTCATCGCCGCCGGCGCGGCGCTGATCTCCCAGTTCTCCTGGGTCTTCTACATCTTCGGCGCGTTCCTGATCTACACCGCGGTGAACCTCGCCCGGCAGGGCGAGCCGGACGAGGACGAGTTCAGCGAGAACCTGCTGATCCGGTGGAGCCGCAAGGCGTTGCCGATCTCCAAGGACTACGACGGCGCGAAGCTGACCACGCACCAGGCCGGCCGGCGACTGTTCACCCCGATGCTGATCGTGATGATCGCCATCGGCACCACCGACCTGATCTTCGCGCTGGACTCGATCCCGGCGATCTTCGGCATCACCCAGGAGCCGTACCTGGTCTTCACCGCGAACGTCTTCGCGCTGATGGGGCTGCGGCAGCTCTACTTCCTGCTCGGCGGCCTGCTGGACCGGCTGATCTACCTCAGCTACGGCCTGGCGGTGGTGCTCGGCTTCATCGGCGTCAAGCTGGTGCTGGAGGCCCTGGCCGACAACAACCTGCCGTTCATCAACGGCGGGGAGCACGTCGGGTGGGCCCCGCACATCCCGATCTGGCTCTCCCTGACGGTCATCCTCGGCACCCTCGCCGCGGCCACCGCCGCCAGCCTGGTCAAGTCGTCCCGGGACCGGCGCCGCGAGCTGGCGGACGCGCGGCGCTGAGCCGCACCCGCGTACGCGGAAAAGGGGCACCCCGTTCGCCGGGGTGCCCCTTTCGCGTACGGGTCAGACCCGGCGGACGGCGACCAGGGTGGCGGCCCGGTCGGCGGGGAGCTGCTCCTCCAGCACCCGCCGTTGCCGGTAGCAGGCGTGCAGCATCCGGCGGTCGCCGCCGGGTTCGGCGGTGACGATGCCGACGTGGTGGATCGGGCGCCCGGGGCGGGCGAAGAAGTACAGGTCGCCGGGGTGCTCCTCGCCCAGCGGCACCGGCGCGGTGGCCTCGGCCTGGTCGTCGGCGTCGCGGGGCAGGGTCACCCCGAACCGGCGCCAGGCCAGGTGCACCAGGCCGGAGCAGTCGATGCCGTGGCTGGAGACCCCGCCCCAGATGTAGACCACGTCGCGCAGGCGCTCCGCGACGGCCAGCACCTCGCCGGGCTCCGGTTGGCCGGTGGGCAGCGGGACCACGTCCGCCTCGGGAATCCACAGCGGTCCCGGGTGGCCGGAGGCGTGCACCGGACGCCACCCGTCGACCGGGCCGTCGGCCGGGATCAGTCGGGTGCCGAGGACGACGCCGGGCACGACCACCGGGCCGTTGGGCGCGGCGTGCAGGGCGGTGACGCCGGCGTCGACCACCAGCGGCTCACCGGCGGGGGCGGCCGGATCGGCGGGGGCCAGGTGGGCGGTGGGCAGCCAGCCGGGATAGCCGCGCGGGTCGAGTTCCGCCGCGGGCTGCTCGACGGCGACCACGCGGGCCCAGCCGTCCGGGCGCAGCTCGGTGACCAGCACCCGCTCGCCGAGCAGCAGCTGGCTCAGCACGCACTCGCCGACCCGCTGGTCGGTGTCCATCCCGGCGACCCAGGCCGGGATGTCGGTGCGCGGGGCGAGGGCGGGGCGGTCGACGGGGCGTACCGCCTCGGGGGTGGCCCAGAGCGTCGCGACGGCGACCCGGACGACGGCCTCGCGGCCCGGTTGCAGCTTCACGTCGACCTCCGGTTCGAGCGGGCGCCTAGCCGAGCCTATGAAAGAAACCAACGATCATCAACTGCGGGGTTGCACTTTTGCTTCAGCGACGGAGGTGATGCCCAGCCCGGGCGCGTCCGGCAGCACGACGGTGGCGCCGTCGTACCGGACCCCGCCCCGCACCGGCGACCAGGCGAGCCACCAGGCGGCGTCCAGGTCCGACACGGCCGTGGTGCGGTATGCGGCGACCAGGCTGGCGGCCGCCCCGATGCCGACCGCGCTCTCCATCATGGAACCGACGATGGTGCCCATGTCGTGGGCGCGGGCCAGGTCGAGCAGGGTGCGGGCGGTGTGCAGGCCGCCGCACTTGGCCAGCTTGACGTTGACCATGTCGGCCGCCCGGCGGCGGATGACCTCGACCAGGTCGCGGACGCCGAAGACCGACTCGTCGGCCAGGATCGGCACGTCCACCCGGTCGCTGACCCAGGCCAGGCCGTCCAGGTCCCACCGGGACACGGGCTGCTCGACCAGCTCGACGTCGAGCCCGGCGTCGACGATGCCCCGGATCACCCGCACCGCCTCGCGCGGGGTCCAGCCCTGGTTGGCGTCCAGCCGGATCCGCATCCCGGGGCCCACCGACGCCCGCACCGCGCGGACCCGGTCCAGGTCGGTCGCCGCGTCCGTGCCGACCTTGAGCTTGAGCACGTCGAAACCCTCGGCGCGGCGCTGCTTGGCCGCCGCCGCCAGCTCCACCGCGTCGCCCGCGGCCAGCGTGACGTCCGTCGGGACGCGCAGCGCCGTGCCGCCGAGCAGCCGCACCAGGGGTACGCCGAGCCGCCGGGCCGCCAGGTCGTGCAGCGCGACGTCGAGCGCCGCCTTGGCCGACTCGTTCCCGGTCACCGCCGTGCGCACCTCGGCGCAGCGGGCCACCAGGTCGTCGGCGTCCCGGCCGGCGACCGCGGGGGCCAGCATGTCGCGTACGCACGCCTCGGCGCCGGCGACCGAGGCGCCGGTCACCTTCCAGACCTGGGGCGCCTCGCCGAAGCCGGACCGCCCGTCGGAGTCGATCACCTCGACCACCAGGGTGTCCACGGTGGTGGTGCGGCGCAGCGCGGTGACGAACGGGGTGTGCAGGGGGGCGGAAAGCCGGTGGGTGCGTACCGCGGCGATCGTCATGTGCGGCACCCTATATGGAGACGGGCAGCGCAGGGGGAGGCCGAATGAGCAGGCGGGACTGGGAGCTGGTGGGCGCGCCGAACGCGCGTGATCTGGGCGGGCTGCCCACCGCCGACGGGCGTCGGGTGCGCGCCGGGAGGTTGATCCGCACCCCGGCGCTGGGCCGGCTGACCGACGCCGACCTGCCGGTGCTGGGCAAGCTCGCCCCGGCCTGCGTGGTGGACCTGCGGGACGCCTCCGAGATGGTGGTCGCCCCGGCGGACCGGCTGGTGGGGGAGCCCCGGGTGGTGCACCTGCCGGTCCTCGACCCGGCGCACCCGGTCTTCACGTACGTCTCGGCGCTGCTGCTCGGCCACGACCTGGAGGCGTACGACGAGCTGGCCCGGGAGGGCACCCCGGCGGCGATGGCGGCGATCTACCGCTGGTTCGTCACCGGGGAGGCGGCCCGGGCGGGGTTCGGCACGGCGCTGCGGCTGGCGGCGGACGCGGACAACCTGCCGCTGCTGTTCCACTGCTCGGCCGGCAAGGACCGCACCGGCTGGCTGGCGGTGCTGCTGCTCACCGCGTTGGACGTGGACCCCGCGGCGATCCGCGCCGACTACCTGTGCCACAACGAGCTGACCGTGAGCCTGCGCGAGGTGCTGCTGGAGGCGATGGTGGGGCGGCAACCGGCCCTGGACCCGGAGACGGTGCGCCCGGTGCTGGAGGTGCGCCCGGAGTACCTGGACGCCGCCTACGAGGAGGTGCGCCGGGTGCACGGCTCGTTCGACGCGTACCTGCGCGACGGGCTGGGCGTCACCGACGAGGTGCGCGACGCGCTGCGGGACAACCTGCTGGAGTGACCCGTCCGGGCTCAGCCGGCCAGGTCGTGCCGGGCCGCCCAGACCGCCGCCGAGACCTCCGCGATCAGCCGGCAGGCGTCGTCCTCGACCTCTTCGCCGGTCGCGCTGCCGTCGGCGAGGTCGGTGGTGGTGCAGACGACGATCACGTACGGCGGGGCGTCGTCCGGCAGGACCACGCCGGCGCCGTGCCGGACGCCCCGTACCCAGCCGTTCTTGTGCGCGATCCGGGTGCCCTCGGGCAGCCCGGCGGCCAGGTCCTCGCGGTGTTCCTGGGCCAGCAGCACGTCTGTCATCGCCGCGCAGGCCGTCGGGGAGGCCAGCGGCCCCGGGCGGGTGGCCCCGGTCACCAGCCCGCCGAGCAGCGCCGCAAGGTCGGCGGCGGTGACCAGGTTGGTGATGCCCGCGTCCCGGGCGGCGAAGTCCTCGATGCCCCGGCCGGTGACGCTGTGCCGGGCCCCGGCCAGCGCCCAGGCGCGCGCCACCGCCGGCAGGCCCACCCGGCCGAGCACGATGTTCGTGGCCAGGTTGCTGGACCGGGTGATCATCCGGTCGGCGAGCCAGCGCAGCGGGGCGCTCCCGCCCACCCGCGCCCACACCGCGTCGTCGTTGTCGTAGCGCTGGGCGCAGGAGAAGCGGGGCGTCCCGGGCTGCGCCGAGTCGAACCCGTTGACCACCGGGATCGGCGCGTCCAGGTCCAGCTCGCCCGCCTCGGCGGCCCGGTGCAGCGCGAGCAGCACCGCGACCTTCATCGTGCTGGCCGCGTAGTGGGTGGCGTCGGGCCGGCGGGTCCAGGTCGGCTCCGCGCCCAGCCGCCCCACGTACGCCGAGACGGTGCCGGGCACCCGCTCCAGCCGCGCGTCGAGATCATCCCAGGTCATGCCGGTGACCGTAGCCGATCTTCCCCGGCGCGGGACAGCGCGACCCCGGCCCCGGCGCCTACCGTGCCGACATGACGGTTGCCGCGTACGACGCCCACGCCGACTGGTACGAACAGTTCGCCGCCGACACCGCCGCCGACTACATGACCCGGGTCCGCCGGCAGCTCGCCGACCTGCTCGGCCCCGGCCCGGGCCGCTGCCTCGACCTGTGCTGCGGCACCGGCGCGCACGCCGCCGAGCTGCGCCGGTCGGGCTGGGAGCCGGTCGGCGTCGACCTCTCCGGCGGGCAGCTCCGGCACGCCCGCGCCCGGCTGCCGGTGACCCGGGGCGACGCCGCCGCGCTGCCGGTCGCCGACTCGGCGCTGCCGGCGGTGGCCTGCGTGCTCGCGCACACCGACGTGCCCGACTATCCGGCGGTGATCGCCGAGGCGGCCCGGGTGCTGGCGCCCGGCGGGCGCTTCGTCCACGTCGGCGTGCATCCGTGCTTCATCGGCCCGTTCGCCGACCGGTCGGACCCCGGGCGGATCGTCGTCGACGGCGGCTACGCCGAGCGGGAACGCAGCTTCCGGGGGGTCTGGTCGACGCACGGGGTGCGGGCCCGGGTCGGCGCCTGGCACGTACCCCTGGCCGACCTGCTCAACGCGGTCACCGCCGCGGGCCTCACGCTGACCCGGACCACCGAGTCCGGGTCCGGCCCGGTGCCGGACCTCTTCGCCCTGCTCGCCGTCAAACCGGTCCGGTCGTGACCGACGGCCGGTGCGGAGCGGGAACGGGCGGAGCCCGGACCGCAGGGGCGGTCCGGGCTCCGGTGGTGTGCCGGGCGGTGGGTCAGCCGGCGTGCTTGCGGCGGGCGGCGGCGCGGCCGCGCAGCTGCTGGTCCAGCACCACCTTGCGGATCCGGACCGCGCTCGGAGTGACCTCGACGCACTCGTCCTCGCGGCAGAACTCCAGCGCCTGCTCCAGGGAGAGCTTGCGCGGCGGGATCAGCTTCTCGGTCTCGTCGGAGGTCGACGCCCGCATGTTGGTGAGCTTCTTCTCCTTGGTGATGTTGACGTCCATGTCGTCGGAGCGGGAGTTCTCCCCGACGATCATGCCCTCGTACACCTCGGTGGTCGGCTCGACGAAGAGCTGTCCGCGCTCCTGGAGGTTGATCATGGCGAACGAGGTGACGGCGCCGGCCCGGTCCGCGACCAGCGAACCGTTCTGCCGGGTCCGCAGCTCGCCGAACCACGGCTCGTACGACTCGAACACGTGGTGCAGGATGCCGGTGCCCCGGGTGTCGGTGAGGAACTCGGTGCGGAAGCCGATCAGGCCGCGCGCCGGGACCAGCCACTCCATCCGGATCCAGCCGGTGCCGTGGTTGACCAGCTGCTCCATCCGACCCTTACGAGTGGCCAGCAGCTGGGTGATCGCACCCAGGTACTCCTCCGGGGCGTCGATGGTCAGCCGCTCGACCGGCTCGCAGATCTTGCCGTCGATCTCCCGGGTGACCACCTGCGGCTTGCCGACGGTCAGCTCGTAGTTCTCCCGGCGCATCTGCTCGACCAGGATGGCCAGCGCCAGCTCACCACGGCCCTGCACCTCCCAGGCGTCCGGCCGCTCGGTCGGCAGCACCCGCAGCGACACGTTGCCGACCAGCTCCTTGTCGAGCCGGTCCTTGACCATCCGGGCGGTGACCTTGGCGCCCTTGACCCGGCCGACCAGCGGCGAGGTGTTGGTGCCGATGGTCATCGAGATGGCCGGCTCGTCGACGGTGATCAGCGGCAGCGGGATCGGGTTCTCCGCGTCCGCCAGGGTCTCACCGATCATGATCTCCGGGATGCCGGCGACCGCGATGATGTCGCCCGGGCCCGCCGAGTCGGCCGGCTTGCGCTCCAGGCCCTCGGTCATCAGCAGCTCCGAGATGCGCACCCGCTGGGTGCTGCCGTCGGCGCGGCACCAGGAGACCGACTGGCCCTTGCTGATGGTGCCCTGCCGGACCCGGCACAGCGCCAGCCGGCCGAGGAACGGGGAGGCGTCGAGGTTGGTGACGTGCGCCTGCAGCGGCGCACCGTCCTCGTACGCGGGCGCCGGGATGGTGTCCAGCAGGGTGCGGAACAGCGGCTCCAGGGAGCTGCTGTCGTCCGGCACCGAGCCGTCGGCCGGCTGGGTCAGCGAGGCGATGCCGTCGCGGGCGCAGGCGTAGATGATCGGGAAGTCGATCTGCTCCTCGTCGGCGTCCAGGTCCAGGAAGAGCTCGTAGGTGTCGTCCACGACCTCCTTGATCCGGGCGTCCGGGCGGTCCACCTTGTTGATCACCAGGATGATCGGCATGCGGGCCTTGAGCGCCTTGCGGAGCACGAACCGGGTCTGCGGCAGCGGGCCCTCGCTGGCGTCGACCAGCAGGACGACCCCGTCGACCATGGTGAGGCCGCGCTCCACCTCGCCGCCGAAGTCGGCGTGGCCGGGGGTGTCGATGATGTTGATGGTGACCGGGTCGGAGCCGTCCGCCGGCATGTACCGCACGCCGGTGTTCTTGGCGAGGATGGTGATGCCCTTTTCCCGTTCGAGGTCCATCGAGTCCATGACCCGCTCGGTTACCTCGCCGCGGGCGCCGTAGGCGCCGGCCTGCCGCAACATGGCGTCGACCAAGGTCGTCTTGCCGTGGTCGACGTGGGCGATGATGGCGACGTTGCGGAGGTCGGTGCGAAGCTGCATACCCTCCATACTCCTGTCTACGGTTGCCGGGGCACGTGTCGGGGTCACCCCCAGATGGCCCGGATCTGTGCCGGAACTGCTGTTCCGACCATTCGCGCGGCTGGCATGCTGACCCCCGTGTTCATGGGGACCGGATGCATGACCTGCTGACCTCGCTGCAGGGCCTGCCGTCCCTGCTGATCTATGTGATCGCCGCGACAATCGTCGCGGGGGAGACCGCGGTGATCTTCGGTCTGCTGGTGCCGGGCGAGGCGACCCTGTTGCTGGTCGGCTTCTTAGCCTACGCGGGGACGCTTCAGCTTGTTCCCGCGCTGCTCGTCATGACAGGTGCGGCGGTGATGGGAGACACACTCGCCTTCCGGTCCGGCCGCCGGTACGGCCCCCGGCTGCGCGCCAGCGGGCTGGGCACCCGGGTGGGGCCCGAGCGGTGGGCCCGGGCCGACGCGCTGCTGGGGCGGCTGGGCGGGCGGGGGGTGTTAACGGCCCGGTGGATCGCCTTCGCCCGCACCCTGGTGCCCCGGCTGGCCGGTGCGGCCGGCCTGCCGTACCGGCGGTTCGCGCCGTGGAACCTGGCCGGGGTGACGACCTGGGTGGGCGGCTCGGTGCTGCTGGGCTACCTGGCCGGCGAGTCGTACGAGACGGTCTCCCGGCTGCTGGGCCGGGCCACCGGGGTGGTGCTGGTGCTGCTGGCCGTGCTGGCCGCGATCGTGCTGGCCGGGCGGTGGCTGGGACGCCATCCCGACCCGGCGCGGGCGCTGCTGACCCGGGCCGCCGCCCTGCCGACTGTGCGTTGGGTCACCGGCCGGTACGGCATCCTCTTCTTCCTGATCGCCATGCACCTCGGGCCGGGCTGGGCGCTGCTGCTCAACCTCGGCGCCGGCCTGCTGCTGCTGTCGGCGGCCGGGTTCGCCGTCGCCTGGCTGCTGGAGGCGGTGGTCCGCTTCAGCGGGCTGGCCGTGGTCGACGGCGCGATCGCGGACTGGTTCGCCCACCGCCGTACCCCGGGCGCGATGCAGGCCGCCCTGACCACGGTCTCCGTGCTGCGGGGGTCGTTCCTGATCGTGCTGGTGGCGGTGGTGGCCGGGGTGCTCGCCTGGCGGCACCGGCCCTGGCGGGCGGACCTGCTCAGTGTCTTCGGCACGGTCGGGGCCTTCCTGCCGCTGGTGGTGCTGGCGGTGGTCGCCGACGCCACCCCGTCGGCCCGGGCGGCTGTCATGTTCCCGACGCAGAACGCGGTGGTCGCCGCGAGCCTCTGCACGCTCGCCTGGCTGGTCTCCCGCGACGCCCGCTGGCCGGTGGCGGTGGCCGCCTGCACGGCGGCGGCGGCCGGCATCGCCGTGCTCGGCGGGGCCCGCCTCTACCTGGGCTGGAGCACGGCCAGCGGGACGGTCACCTCGGTGCTGCTCGGGGTGGCCTGGACGGCGGTGTTCGTGGTCGCCTGGGCCACCCGGGACCGGGCGGTACGCGCCACCGGCGCCCCACTGTCCCGATAGCCGCGCCCCGCTCCCGCCGGCCCGGTGCCTCGTGACGGCGGCGACGCCGGGGTGGGGTGACTCCCGGTCGGTGCGCACCGCGCGGGCCGGCGACCAGCAACCGCCCCGACCGGTCCGGGGCCGGGACGCGCCGCGCGCCCCGGCCCCGGACCGGTCAGTGCCGTGCGGCGACGGGCTCCGGCTCCGCCGGCGCGTCGGGCGCGGGATCGCGGTGGATGCGGCCCGGCGCCCAGAACCGGTCGCCCAGCAGGAAGGCCAGCGCCGGGACGAGGACCGTGCGCACCAGCAGGGTGTCGAGCAGCACACCGATGCAGACGATGATCCCGACCTGGGTCAGCGTGATCAGCGGCAGGACGCCGAGGACGGCGAAGACCGCGGCGAGCAGGATGCCGGCGCTGGTGATGACCCCGCCGGTGACCCGGAGCGCGGAGAGCATGCCGTCCCGGGTGCCCGCGCTGCGGGCGTCCTCCCGGGCCCGGGTGACCAGGAAGATGTTGTAGTCCACGCCGAGCGCCACCAGGAACACGAACGCGATCAGCAGGACCCCGCTGTCCAGCGCCGGGAACCCGAGGACGTGGTCGAAGAGCAGCCACGCCGCGCCGAGGCTGGCGAAGAACGACGCGATCACGGTGAGCACCAGCAGCACCGGGGCGACCAGGCCCCGCAGCAGCAGCACCAGCACGGCGCCGACGAGCAGGAGGATGATCGGCAGGATCAGCCGCAGGTCCTTCCCGTCGGCCTCGGTCGAGTCGTAGGTGGCGGCCACCGGACCGCCGACCACCGCCCCGGAGAACTCGTCCGCGCCGTCGACCGCGGCCGGGGCGGAGTGGGGGACCGGGCGACCGCGTCCCGCAGCGCCTCGATCGCCCGGTCGGAGGCGGCGGTGCCCGGCTCGGCCGCCAGCACGACGTCGACCTGGGCGATGCCGCCGCCGGACTCGCCGGGCCGGGCGGAGGCGACGCCGGGGACGGCCGCCGCGGCGGCCGTGACGGCCGGTGCGGCCGAGGGAGTGGTGAGCACGGCGACCGGCTGGGTGGTTCCGGCCGGGAACGCCTTCGCCAGCGTCTCGGCGCCGGCGACGGCCTCGGGCTTCACCCGGAACTGCTCGGTCTCGGACAGGCCGGTGCGGATGCCGAGCCCACCGAGCGCCAAGCCGGCGAGCAGCAGCGTGGCGAGGAGGGCGACGGGTGCCGGCCGACGGACGACGACGGCGCCGAGCCGGCCCCACAGCCGGCCCTCCCGCGCCGCGCTGCCGGCCCGCGGGACGAACGGCCAGAACAGCCCCCGGCCGAAGATCACCAGCGCGGCGGGGAGGACGAAGAGCGCGGAGAGCATGGCGAAGACCACACCGGTGGCGCAGGCCACCGCGAGGGCCCGGTTGAGCTCCTGCTCGGACAGCAGCAGGGTGAGCACGCCCAGGACCACGGTGATGCCGCTGGCCAGGATCGGCTCGGCGGTGCGGCGCAGGGCGGCGCGCATGGCGACGAAGCGGTCCTCCTTGCGACGCAGTTCCTCGCGGTACCGCGCGATGATCAGCAGCGCGTAGTCGGTGGCGGCGCCGAAGACCAGCACGCTGGCGATGCCGGTGACGGCACCGCCGGGCATGTTGATGCCGAGCGCCGGGACGATCGTGTCGAGGGCGCGCAGGGTGAGCTGCTCGGTCGCCGCGACGACGACCAGCGGCACGATCCACAGGAACGGGCTGCGGTAGGTGATCAGCAGCAGCAGGGCGACCACGGCTGCGGTGACCAGGAGCAGCGTGGTGTCGGCGCCCTCGAAGACCTTGGTGAGATCGGCGGTGAAGGCCGGCCCGCCGGTGACCTGCACGGCGAGCCCGTCGGGCAGGCCGGCCAGGGCGGCGCGGAGCTGGTCCACCGTCCGCCCGACCTGTTCCTGACCACCGGCGGTGGACAGCGGTACGGCGACCAGCGCCACCGTGCCGTCCGGGGCGACCTGCGGCGGGCTGATCCGGCCGCCGACGGCCAACCGGGCCAGTTCGCCCGAGCGCGCGGTCAGCGCGGCGCGGTCGGCCTCGGTGAGCGCCCCGCCGTCGACGCGGTTGAGCACCACGATCGCCGGCTGGGTGTCGCTGGCGGGCAGTTGGTCCTGCAGGCGCTCGACCTGGGTCGACTGCCACTCGACGGACAGGCCGGTGGCGGAGACCGGGTCGGGATTGGCGGGCTTCGGCAGCCCGAAGACCGCCGCGCCGACGACGAGCGCGGCTACCACGGTGAGCCAGGCGGCCAGCCGGCCGCGGGCGACGCGGGTGAACACAGACATCGGATGCCCTCACGGTCCTTCGACTCGAAATCTCGTCTGTCAAGAGTCTTGTCGAGCGAGAGCATTGGTGCAAGTTGTCGAGTATCTTGACAAGCGAGATTGTCGAGGGCTGCTCTATGCTGCACCCGGGCGGCGGTCCGACAGGGGGAACGACCAGACGTGGCAGCGCACGGCATGTATCGACGGCGGGACGACCGACGCAGCCAGCTGGTCGCCGAAATCACCAACGACCTGCGGCGGTACTCGGTGGACGCGCAGCACATCGGGCACGCGTTCGCCGGCCTGCACGGGCTCAACCCCACCGACCTGCACGCCCTGATCGCCGTCATGGACGCGGAACTGACCGGCGACCCGATCACCCCCGGGCGGCTGGGAGAGCAGCTCAACCTCTCCTCCGGCTCGGTGACCGCACTGATCGACCGGCTGGAGCGGGCCGGGCACATCCGCCGCGACCGGGACACGGCCGATCGGCGCAAGGTCTTCCTGCACTACGCCGACCAGGGCGCCGCGCTGGCGATGAGTTTCTTCGGCCCGCTCGGCCGGCGCACCGACGAGGTGATGGCCCGCTTCAGCGACGAGGAGCTGGAGATCGTGCACCGTTTCATGGCGACCATGGTCGACTCCATGCGGGCGCACCGGGACGCCGTCCGGGCCGAGTCGGCCCGCCGCCCGACGAGCTGAGCCGGCACCCGGGCGAGGCTTGCGGCCGAGGGTTCCGCGCGCCCGCCGTCCGGCGGTCACTCTCCGTTGTGGACTTCAGTCCATGTCGGGTGGCGGCGCGGGTGGCACGACGTGCCACGGCCCCGGCCGTCTCAGCCGGCTCACAGCTTCGTCCCATCTGAAGAGAGGCCGTTTGAGCTGGGCGTTTGTCCGTTCGTCCGGTTATCGTTCAGCAAACGCCCGACGAAGTGCATCTCCCGGTCGGGCTCGCTCCCGCATCCGTACACCGCCACGCGGTGTCACTGTCGTGCCCGGCCCCTGACCTACGGAAGGGGGATCCCATGACAACGGCTCCGGCCAATCTGCTGGCCGCCCGCCGCCTGTTGCTCGACAACCTCAACATCGACCCCGACACGTCTCGCGACGACGACCTCGAACCCGGTGAGGTCGGCATCGTCGGCGATCCCGCACATCGTGGCGGCTACCACTGCGGCTCCGACCGGGTGGTGACCAACGACTACTCGGTGGTCGAGTCCACCCGGGACTCGACCGGGCTCACCCTGTACGCCTCCGCGATGGACGTCGGCATCTTCGAGGTCCGTTCCGGCGGCCGGACGCACAACCTGCACACGTTCTCCACCTGGTGTGTCGCCCAGTGCGTGGCGAACACGCCGGACAGCCGCGACCTGCGCGAGATCATCTACTCACCGGACGGGAGGGTCGTCCGCCGGTGGGACCGGCTGGGCAGGCGCAGCAGCGGCGACGACTCGCACCTGTACCACACCCACTTCAGCTACTTCCGCGACTCCACGAAGGCGAACCGGGACCAGCGACCGCTGTTCCGGCGCTACCTCACCACCATCGGACTCCTGGAGGACGACGACATGACCCCCGAAGAGCACAACTGGCTGCAGACCGTCCACCGCAACCTGACCGTGCTGGACGGACGTAACCCGGTCGGCCAGATCTACACCCGGATGGCGTTGGGCGAGGACCACACGGACCCCGCGTTCGTCGTCCAGCACCCGACCCTGAAGTCGCTCGGCGCGCAACTCACCGCGCTGCAGACGGCGCTGACCGCACTCGGCAACAAGGACTTCACCGACGAGGCGGCGATCGTCCAGGGTGTCCTGGCCGGCCTCACGCCGGAGAAGATCGCCGCGGCGATTCCGCCGACCATCGCCAAACAGGTCGCCGACGAACTCGCCCGACGCATGGTCGCTTGAGCAGGCCGGACACCGGCCGGTCGCGTCGGACCGGTCCGGGGGACGCGCAGTGGCGGCGGCCGACCCGACCGCCGCCACCGGCACGGAACTACAGCGGACGGACGTTGTCCGCCTGCGGACCCTTCTGCCCCTGGGTCACCTCGAACTCGACCTTCTGGCCCTCGTTCAGTTCGCGGTAGCCGCTGGAGGCGATGGCCGAGTAGTGGACGAAGACGTCCGGGCCTCCGCCGTCCTGCTCGATGAAGCCGAAGCCCTTTTCCGAGTTGAACCACTTGACCGTGCCGGTTGCCATGCATCTCTCCCTGTTCAAGACGGGTGAGCACCCGCGTGTCGACGGATGATCGCCCTGTATCTCCCCGAGGGTAACCGGCGGAACGGTCGTTCGCTGGCTGAAGTGCCGCAAGGCGGCAAACAGAAAAGTCGCGAGTCGGACGCGAAAGCCGCGCGATGCCCGGTCGGCTCCGGCATGCTCGACCGGTGGGCGGACCCAGCACGGCGGCGTTGAGCGTCCTGACGCGTGAGATCGGCGCGCCGGGCGACGGGCTGGACCGGCTGCGGTTGGTGCCCACGCCGTTCGTGCCGGAGGTGTGGCTGCACCTCGCCGAGGACGCCATCGTCTGGTGGGCCCGGATGGAGGCGGCGGCCGGCCGTACCCTCCCGCCGCCGTACTGGGCGTCGGCCTGGCCCGGCGGGCAGGGGCTCGCCCGCTACCTGCTCGACCATCCCGAGCTGGCCGCCGGACGTCGGGTGCTCGACCTGGCCGCCGGCTCCGGTCTGGTGGCCATCGCCGCCGCGCTGGCCGGCGCGTCCGAGGTCGTCGCCAACGACGTCGACCCGTGGGCGGTGGCGGCGGTGACGGTCAACGCCCGGGCCAACGGGGTGGCGGTCACGGCCACCGAGGGCGACCTGCTCGACGGCGACGGTACCGGGGTGGACCTGCTGCTCGCCGGCGACGTGCTCTACGACGCGGGGCTGGCCGGACGGGTGCTGCCGTTCCTGCGTCGGGCCGCCGCCGCCGGGGCGGTGGTGCTGGTCGGCGACCCCGACCGGGGGCACCTGCCGGCCGGGGCCCTGGAGGTCGTGGCCAGCTATCCGGTGCCCACCACCGAGCCGTACGTCGACTCGCCGGTACGCCGGGTGCAGGTGCTCCGGCCGCGCTGACCCGACGGCCGGCTCAGGGGTGACCCCGAGCCGGGGTTCAGGGCGGGGTGGGGGACCGGACCCGATGTGCGGATCGCCCGCGGCCCATAGCGTCATGGCCATGCTGGATACGTTGGCCCAGGTCGGGGAGCTGCCCACCACCCTGCTGATGGGGGCGCTGGGGCTGGTCATGCTCGCCGACGCCGTACCGCTGCTCGGGGTGCTGGTCCCCGGCGACGTCGCGGTCCTCGCGGCGGTGGGGGTGGGCCGCCCGGCGACCGGCGCGGCCACCGTCGCCGCGGTGGTGGTGGGCTGCGTCGCCGGCTGGTCGCTGAGCTTCCTCGCCGGCCGGGTGTACGGCGAGCGGCTGCGGCACAGCCGGGTCGGCGGTTGGATCGGCGAGGCCCGCTGGGCCGCGGCCGAGGGGATCCTGCGCTCCGGCGGCGGGCGGATGGTGCTGGTCGCGCCCTTCCTGCCGGTGTTCAACGCGCTGCTGCCGCTGGCGGCGGGCGGGCTGCGGATGTCGTACCGGAGGTTCGTGGCCTGCGCGACGGCGGGCGCCGCGCTCTGGGCCGGCCTCTACCTGGCGCTGGGCACCGCGTCCCGGTCGCTGGCCGGGCTGCTGCCGGGGGAGGGCAGCCCGATGCTGGTCACCATGGCGGTCGGCCTGGCGCTGGCCGGCGTGGTGCTGCTGGGCACCCGGCGCCGGCTGCGCGCCCTGACCGGCGCCGGCCAGCCGAGCTGACCGGCGCCGGACGCCTCACCAGCCGCGGGCCCGCCACTGCGGCAGCGACGGGCGCTCCGCCCCGAGGGTGCTGTCCTTGCCGTGCCCCGGGTAGAACCAGGTCTCGTCCGGCAGCCGGTCGAAGAGCTTGTCCTCCACGTCGTCGATGAGCTGGCCGAAGCGCTCCGGGTCCTGGTCGGTGTTGCCGACCCCGCCCGGGAAGAGGCTGTCCCCGGTGAACAGGTGCGGGGTGCCGGCCGGGTCGCGGTAGAGCAGGGCGATGGAGCCCGGCGTGTGCCCCCGGACGTGGATCACCTCCAGGGCGCAGTCGCCGACCGGCACGGTGTCGCCGTCGGCGAGTCGTTCCGCCTCGATCGGCAGGCCCTCGGCGTCGTCGGCGTGCACCAGGGCGCGGGCGCCGGTCTTCGCGACGACCTCCTCCAGCGCGACCCAGTGGTCCATGTGCCGGTGCGTGGTGACCACCGCGACCAACCCGCCGTCGCCGACCAGGTCGAGCAGCCGCGGGGCCTCGTTCGCCGCGTCGACGAGCACCTGCTCGCCGGTGCCCTTGCAGCGCAGCAGGTACGCGTTGTTGTCCATCGGGCCCACCGACAACTTCGTGACGGTGAGCCGGTCGAGCTCCCGCACGGCGGGCGGGCCGCCGGCGGTGACGTCTCCGGTGTAGCTCATGACGTGTCTATATCCATTCCGGTGGAGTCGGCAGGGGTCCGTCGGGGGTGACGGTCAGCGCCTCGCCGCGGCTGCGCCCGATCAGCCAGGCGGCCAGCTCGGCGACCGGGCCGTTGACCAGCGGCGCGGCCTCACGTTCACCGACGACCCGCTCGTGTCGGCTGCCGTCGAAGCGCAGCACCATCGCCGGGACGTCGGTGCGGGCGGCCAGGCCGCCGCCCACCTCATGCAGCAGGTGGTGGGCGAACGCCGCCGGCCAGTCGGCCGCCCGGTAACCCATGTCGAGGTCCACGTGGTGGACCTCGATCTCGCGCAGCCGCCCCCAGACCAGCATCGCGGCCTTCCAGGGGCCGCGCCGGGTCTGCACCGTGGCCGACCACGCCTCGACGGGCATGGCCGCGACCGCCTCGGCGAACCGTTCGGCGGAGTGGCGCAGGTCGTCCAGGTGGGCCGCCGGTGGCCGGGACGCGCCGGCCTCGATGTCGGTGGCGCGGGCCTCCGGGCTGGCGTACATCGGGATGGGCTCGCCCGTGCGGGCGGCGGTCAGCAGGTTGACGAAGCCGTCGGCGTTGCGGGCGAGGTGCGCCAGGACGTGCCCGCGGGTCCAGCCGGGCAGCAGCGAGGGCGCCGCGACGTCCGCGTCGTCGAGAGCGGCCGCGGCGCGCAGGAGCCGGGCCATGGCGTCGTCCACCTCACCGGTCAGCAGCAGCGGATCAGTGGTCACGCACACGACCCTAGCGGTACCGGGCCGGCCCGTCGCCGGGGAAATCGCTTTCGGTGCGTCGCCGCGGCACCTACCGTCGGCATCGAACGCGGTACCCGGACATCGGAGGAGAGGTGGTGGCCATGCCGGTAGCAGCAGCACGCGTGTACCACCACGACCAGTTCCGACTCCGATGAGGATGCCATGACCATCGATCTGACCGCCCTCGGCCTCGACGCCGACCGGGCGGCGTACGCACGACGGCGCCCCGACCGCCGACCCGGCCGGGTGGCCCGGGTCGACCGCGGGGTCTGCACCGTGCTCTGCGCGGACGGACCCGTCCGCGCCAGTCTCGGCCCGGCGGTGCTCGCCGCCGCGGCCCGCGACCTGACCGCCCTGCCCTGCGCCGGCGACTGGGTGCTCCTGGCCACCTGGCCGGACGGCCCGGTCACCGTCGAGACGGTGCTGCCGCGCCGCACCGCGCTGGTGCGCCGGACCGCCGGCAAGGACGCCAGCGGGCAGGTGCTCGCCGCCAACCTCGACGCCGCCGCGGTCGTCGAGCCGGTGCACCCGGAACCGGACGTCGCCCGCATCGAGCGGCTGCTCTCCCTGGCCCACGAGTCCGGGGCGCGGCCCGTGGTCGTGCTCACCAAGGTCGACCTGGCCGCCGATCCGGCCGCCGTGGCCCGGCAGCTCGCCGCGGTGGCGCCGGGGGTGCCGGTGCTGCCGGTCAGCGCCGAGCGGGGCACCGGGCTGGAGCCGCTGCGTCCGCTCGTCGCCTCCGGGCTGACGCTCGGCCTGCTCGGTCCGTCCGGGGCCGGCAAGTCGAGCCTGGTCAACGCGCTGGCCGGGGCCTCGGTCATGCCGACCCAGGCGATCCGCCGGGTGGACGGCAAGGGCCGGCACACCACCACCTGGCGGGCGCTGGTGCCGGTTCCGGGCGGCGGCGCGGTGCTGGACACCCCGGGGGTACGGGCGGTGGGCCTGCTGGACGGCTCCGCCGGGCTGGACCGCGCCTTCTCCGACATCGCCGAGCTGGCCACCGGCTGCCGGTACGCCGACTGCGGGCACGAGGCCGAGCCGGCCTGCGCGGTGCGGGAGGCGCTGGAGACCGGGGAGCTGCCCGCGCGGCGCTGGGAGAACTGGAGCCGGTTGCAGCGGGAGGTGGCGTTCGAGAGCCGCCGCCGGGAGACCCGGCTGGCGGCCGAGCGGCGCGGCGGGTGGCGGGGTGGCCGTCGGCGGACGGCACGTCCGGCACCGCCGGCGTCGCCGGGCGGATTCTGAACCCCGCACCGGCGTGGGTTGTCCCGGCCCGACCGGTGTGAGCTGGGGGAATGTGCGGGCGGGGAAAGTTGTCGTACCTCGGGGCTAGAGTTGCCCAGGCGTCATTTCTGCGCCCGTAAACCGCTCAGATCACGCTCCGAGCGGACAGATCCGCCTCACTTCTTCACCCGGGAGTACACGGACAGTGGCCGACCGACTGATCATCCGTGGCGCGCGCGAGCACAATCTGCGTGACGTCAGTCTCGACCTGCCCCGGGACGCCCTGATCGTCTTCACCGGGCTCTCCGGCTCCGGCAAGTCGAGCCTGGCCTTCGACACCATCTTCGCCGAGGGCCAGCGCCGGTACGTCGAGTCGCTGTCGTCGTACGCCCGGCAGTTCCTCGGCCAGATGGACAAGCCCGACGTCGACTTCATCGAGGGCCTGAGCCCCGCGGTCTCCATCGACCAGAAGTCGACCTCGCGCAACCCCCGCTCCACCGTCGGCACCATCACCGAGGTCTACGACTACCTCCGGCTGCTCTTCGCCCGCATCGGCGAGCCGCACTGCCCGGTCTGCGGGGAGCGGATCTCCCGGCAGACCCCGCAGCAGATCGTCGACCGGGTCCTCGGCATGGCCGAGGGGACCCGCTTCATGGTGCTCGCGCCGGTGGTGCGCGGCCGCAAGGGCGAGTACGTCGACCTCTTCGCCGAGCTCCAGGCCAAGGGCTACGCCCGGGCCCGGGTGGACGGCGTGGTGCACCCGCTGACCGAGCCGCCCAAGCTCAAGAAGCAGGAGAAGCACACCATCGAGGTGGTGATCGACCGGCTCAGCGTCAAGGCCGGCGCCAAGCAGCGGCTCACCGACTCGGTCGAGGCCGCGCTGGGCCTCTCCGGCGGCCTGGTGCTGCTCGACTTCGTCGACCTGGCCGAGGACGACCCCGACCGGGAGCGCCGCTACTCCGAGCACCTGGCCTGCCCCAACGACCACCCGCTGGCGATCGAGGACCTGGAGCCCCGGGTCTTCTCCTTCAACGCGCCGTACGGCGCCTGCCCGGAGTGCACCGGCCTGGGCACCAAGAAGGAGGTCGACCCCGAGCTGGTCGTCCCCGACCCGGAGCGCACCCTGCGCGAGGGCGCGATCCAGCCCTGGGCCACCGGGCACAACCTCGAATACTTCCTCCGCCTGCTGGAGGCGCTCGGCGAGAGCCAGCACTTCGACGTCGACACGCCCTGGCGGGCGCTGCCGTCGCGGGCGCAGAAGACGATCCTGCACGGCTCCGACGACCAGGTGCACGTGCGCTACCGCAACAAGTACGGCCGCGAGCGCTCCTACTACACCGGCTTCGAGGGCGTGGTGCAGTGGATCGAGCGCCGGCACACCGACACCGAGTCGGACTGGTCGCGGGACAAGTACGAGGGCTACATGCGGGACGTGCCCTGCGCGGCCTGCGGCGGCGCCCGGCTCAAGCCCGAGGTGCTCGCGGTCACCCTGGCCGGCAAGAGCATCGCCGAGGTCTGCAACCTGTCCGTCGGTGAGGCGGCCGAGCTGCTCGCCGGCATCGAGCTGACCGACCGGCAGAAGATGATCGCCGAGCGGGTGCTCAAGGAGATCAACGCCCGGCTGAAGTTCCTGCTCGACGTCGGTCTGGACTACCTCTCCCTGGACCGCCCGGCCGGCACCCTCTCCGGCGGCGAGGCGCAGCGCATCCGGCTCGCCACCCAGATCGGCTCCGGCCTGGTCGGCGTGCTCTACGTGCTCGACGAGCCCTCCATCGGCCTGCACCAGCGGGACAACCACCGGCTGATCGAGACGCTGCTGCGGCTGCGCGGCCTGGGCAACACGCTGATCGTGGTGGAGCACGACGAGGACACCATCCGGGTCGCCGACTGGATCGTCGACATCGGTCCGGGCGCCGGCGAGCACGGCGGCGAGATCGTGCACAGCGGCTCGGTGCCGGCGCTGCTGGAGAACCCGGACTCGGTCACCGGGGCGTACCTGTCCGGGCGCAGGTCGATCCCGACGCCCCGGCAGCGCCGCCCGCAGACGCCGGAGCGGGAGCTGGTGGTGCACGGCGCGCGCGAGCACAACCTGCGCAACCTCACCGTCTCCTTCCCGCTGGGCCAGCTCATCGCGGTCACCGGGGTCAGCGGCTCCGGCAAGTCGACGCTGGTCAACGACATCCTCTACGCGGTGCTGGCCAACCAGATCAACGGCGCCCGACTGGTGCCGGGCCGGCACACCCGGGTCAGCGGCCTGGAGCACGTGGACAAGGTCGTCGGCGTCGACCAGTCGCCGATCGGCCGGACGCCGCGCTCCAACCCGGCCACCTACACCGGCGTCTGGGACCACGTCCGCAAGCTCTTCGCCGAGACCACCGAGGCCAAGGTCCGGGGGTACGGCCCGGGCCGGTTCTCGTTCAACGTCAAGGGCGGCCGCTGCGAGGCGTGCTCCGGCGACGGCACCATCAAGATCGAGATGAACTTCCTGCCGGACGTCTACGTCCCCTGCGAGGTCTGCAAGGGCGCCCGGTACAACCGGGAGACGCTGGAGGTGCACTACAAGGGCAAGACCGTCTCCGACGTGCTGGAGATGCCGATCGAGGAGGCGGCGGAGTTCTTCTCCGCCATCCCGGCCATCCACCGGCACCTCAGGACGCTGGTCGACGTCGGCCTGGGCTACGTCCGGCTCGGCCAGCCGGCGCCGACGCTCTCCGGCGGTGAGGCGCAGCGGGTCAAGCTCGCCTCCGAGCTGCAGAAGCGCTCCACCGGGCGGACGGTCTACGTGCTCGACGAACCGACCACCGGCCTGCACTTCGAGGACATCCGCAAGCTGCTGATGGTGCTGGAGGGCCTGGTCGACAAGGGCAACACGGTGATCACCATCGAGCACAACCTCGACGTGATCAAAACGGCCGACTGGTTGATCGACATGGGTCCGGAGGGCGGCCACCGGGGCGGCACGGTGCTGGCCACCGGCACCCCGGAGGAGGTCGCCGAGGTGGCCGAGAGCCACACCGGTCAGTTCCTGCGCCAGGTGCTCAAGCTCGACGGCGAGGCCAAGGGCGCCAGGGCGGCGACCAGCCGGGCGGCCAAGGCCAACGGCAGCGCCACGAAGTCGCGTACCCGGAAGGTGCCGGCCGCGGCGCGCTGAGCGACGGTACGGCGGGGCGGGTCGGGAAACCGGCCCGCCCGTCCCGTACCCCGGCGAGCCGCGGGTCGACCGGATTGAACCGTCCGGCACAGTGTTGCGTGTGCCGAGGTGAGGCCGCGAGGTCGACGACCGGCGGCGGCAGTCGAGAGAAAGGCCGGAGATGAGTGACGACCAGGTGTTGACCGGACCCGGTACGCAGACGCGGCGGGCCCTGCTCGCGGGCGCCGGCGCGGTGGGGGCGTCGGTCCTCCTGACCGCCTGCGGAGGCGACGACTCCGGGGCCGGGACGACCGCGCCGACCAGCGGCGGACCGGGCGCCACCGCCGGCGACGCGGAGGGCGGCGACCGCGAGGGCTCGTCCTCGCTGGCGACCACCGGCGACATCCCGGTCGGTGGCGGGCAGGTCTACGCCGCCCAGGGCGTGGTGATCACCCAGCCGGAGCCGGGGCAGTTCAAGGGCTTCGACCCGATCTGCACCCACCAGGGCTGCCCGGTGTCGAACGTCGACGGCGGCACCATCAACTGCACCTGCCACAACAGCAAGTTCTCCATCACCGACGGCTCGGTCAAGCAGGGCCCGGCCACCAAGCCGCTCGCGCCGAAGCCGCTCAAGGTCCAGGGCGACCAGATCAGCCTGGCCTGAACCGCCGGCGCCGGCACCGGGCCTACGTGATCATGAGGCCGGCGATGCCGGCCTCATGATCCACCGGCCGGGCGGCGGGGGGGCGTCCCCGCGGGTCGGGGGAGCGTGTCGGGGGTGCGGATTAGTCTTGACGGGTGGCTGACCCCTCGACCTACCGTCCCGCACCCGGCACCATCCCGGAGTCACCGGGGGTCTACCGCTTCCGTGACGGCACCGGCCGGGTGATCTACGTCGGCAAGGCGAGGAACTTGCGCAGCCGGCTCAACTCGTACTTCGCCGACCCGGTCAACCTGCACCAGCGCACCCGGCAGATGGTCTTCACCGCCGAGTCGGTGGACTGGATCACCGTCGCCACCGAGGTCGAGGCGCTCCAGCAGGAGTTCACCTGGATCAAGCAGTACGACCCCCGGTTCAACGTCCGCTACCGCGACGACAAGTCGTACCCGTACCTGGCGGTCACCCTCGACGAGGAGTACCCCCGCCTGCAGGTGATGCGCGGCGCCAAGCGCAAGGGGGTGCGCTACTTCGGGCCGTACTCGCATGCCTGGGCGATCCGCGAGACCCTCGACCTGCTGCTGCGCGTCTTCCCGGCGCGGACCTGCTCCTCGGGGGTGTTCAAGCGGGCCGGCCAGGTGGGCCGGCCCTGCCTGCTGGGCTACATCGGCAAGTGCTCCGCGCCCTGCGTCGGCAGCGTCTCCGCCGACGAGCACCGCGACATCGTCAACGGCTTCTGCGACTTCATGGCCGGCCGCACCGACACGATGGTCCGCAAGCTGGAACGGGAGATGACCGAGGCCAGCGAACAACTGGAGTTCGAGCGGGCCGCGCGGCTGCGCGACGACGTCGCCGCGCTGCGCCGGGCCATGGAGAAGCAGACCGTGGTGCTCGGCGACGGCACCGACGCCGACGTGGTGGCCTTCGCCGACGACCCGCTGGAAGCCGCCGTGCAGGTCTTCCACGTCCGCGACGGGCGGGTGCGCGGCCAGCGCGGCTGGGTGGTGGAGAAGACCGAGGAGCTGAGCACCGGCGACCTGGTGCACCACTTCTGCACCCAGGTCTACGGCGGCGAGCACGGCGAGGCGGACGTGCCCCGCGAGTTGCTGGTCCCGGAGCTGCCGGCCGACGCCGACGCGCTGGCCGACTGGCTCTCCAGCCACCGGGGCAGCCGGGTGTCGCTGCGGGTGCCCCAGCGCGGCGACAAGAGGTCGCTCATGGAGACGGTCGAGCGCAACGCGAAGGACGCGCTCGCCCGGCACAAGCTGCGCCGGGCCGGCGACCTGACCACCCGCGGCAAGGCGCTCGACGAGATCAGCGAGGCGCTCGGCATGCGGACGTCCCCGCTGCGCATCGAGTGCTTCGACGTCTCGCAGATCCAGGGCACCGACGTGGTGGCCAGCATGGTCGTCTTCGAGGACGGGCTGCCCCGCAAGAGCGAATACCGCCACTTCATCGTCCGGGGCGCCACCGACGACCTCTCCGCCATGTCCGAGGTGCTGCGCCGCCGCTTCGCCCGCTACCTCGACGCCCGGGCCGAGAGCGGCGAGATCGGCGAGGAGACCGCTTCCGACCCGGACCGGCCCGGCATCGACCCGACCACCGGGCGGCCGCGCCGGTTCGCGTACCCGCCGCAGCTGGTGGTGGTTGACGGCGGCGCACCGCAGGTGGCGGCGGCCGCCCAGGCGCTGGCCGAGCTGGGCATCGACGACGTGGCGCTCTGCGGCCTGGCCAAGCGGCTGGAGGAGGTCTGGCTGCCCGACGACGAGTTCCCGGTCATCCTCCCGCGCACCTCCGAGGGGCTCTACCTGCTGCAACGCGTCCGCGACGAGGCGCACCGCTTCGCCATCACCTTCCACCGGCAGCGTCGCTCCAAGCGGATGACCGAATCCGCGCTGGACAACGTGCCGGGCCTCGGCGAGGTCCGCCGCAAGGCGCTGCTGCGGCACTTCGGCTCGCTCAAGCGGCTCTCCGCCGCGAGCGTGGAGGAGATCACCGAGGTGCCCGGGGTGGGGAAGCGGACCGCCGAGGCGATCCTGGCCGCCCTGGACGAGGGCACCAAGGCGGGTCCCGGTCGCTGACCATTCGTCAGCTTCCTGCCGGCCGCTCGCCGGCTGAGCGCGGCGCCCCGACCGGGTGGCCGCCGGTCGGCTGTTCGCCGTCTGAGCGCGCCGTCCCGGCCGGGGCGGCTGCCGGGCTCGCGGCGCGCGTGAGCTTCCACCACCCGCAGCAATGCAGCTGGTTGGTGGGGAACGTTCAGGCTGTGTCCGCCCCTCACTTACCACATGAGCGATATGCCTCTGAGTCATTTTTTATGCCTCACAGGCATATCGCTCGATCGTCTTATGCCTCGGGTCGCCGTTCCGCTTCGCCTGTTCGACTCCGAATGTTCGGGTTACCTCGGGTGTTCGCCGGCCAGCTGTCCGGTTCGGCCCTTGGCGTCCGGGTTCGGAGTCACTGGGCTGGTGGAATGGTCGGCGGGGCGGGGTCGTTGTACATGGCAGACCGCCGTGGCCCCCCCGGCCCGGACGGGAGTACCGGAGAGTCAGGCCCGGCGGAATGCCGGCCCGCCCCGGTTGGTTACATCCCCCCGGACACCCGAGCAGAGCCCCTATGCGCGGCCGCCGGGATCCCTTTCTTTGACTTCCTTTCCCGCGCACCGTCCCCCGGCGGTGTGCGCGTTATCCCCCGATCGAAAGGTGCACCCCTCATGCGTACCGATCTGATCCGCAAGACCGCCCTGACCTTCGCCGGTGTCGCCGCTACCGCCGGTGGGATCGCCGGCCCGGCCCTCGCCGCGCACGCCGCCCCCACCCAGGCCACCACCACCGCCTCTGTGCAGGCCGACCGTGGCAGCGACCGCAAGTCGCACGGCGAGCGGGAACTCAACGTGCGCTACGAGGCCCAGCCCAACTTCTACTACTGCGGCCCCGCCGCCACCCGCAACGCCCTCTCCGTACAGGGCAAGAACATTGACGTCGACGCCATGGCCAAGCAGATGGGCACCACCGAGGCCGGCACCAACAGCATCAACGACATCACCCCCGTGCTGAACAAGGAAACCGGCACCAAGAACGCCTACCGGTCGGTGGAGATCCGCGACAGCAAGGCCGACCGCAAGCAGACCGACAAGCTGCGCACCGACATCGTCCGCACCATCGACGACGGCCGCGCCGTGGTCGCCAACATCGCCGGCACCGCCACCGACACCGACGGCACCACCCACTCCTTCGAAGGCGGCCACTACATCAGCGTCATCGGCTACCGCGACGGCGGCAACACCGTCACCATCGCCGACTCCGCCAACCCCGACCAGGCCTCCTACCGGATCAGCGTCGACAACCTCGCCGACTGGATCGCCACCCGCGGCTACTCCGCCACCGCCTGACCCACCACCGACAAGGGCCGGCCCCACCCGGGGCCGGCCCTTTCGTCGTCTCCGGGGGGTCAGCCCTCGGCGAGTACGGCGAGGATGCCCTCGCCGTACTTGGCCAGCTTGTTCTCGCCGACGCCGGTTATCTGGGAGAGCCCGGCCAGCGAGGTGGGCGCCTCGGTGGCGATCTGTCGCAGCGTGGCGTCGTGGAAGATCACGTACGCCGGCACGCCCTGCTCCTTGGCGGTGGCGGCCCGCCAGGCGCGCAGCCGCTCGAAGACCGCCGCCGCCTCCGGGGCGAGGTCGGCGACGACGGTGGCCGCGCCCCGGGGCTTCGCGGACCGGCCGGACACCGGCCGTTCCGGCTCCCGCCGCATGGTCACCGTGCGACGGCGGCCCAGCACCTCCGCGCTGGCCTCGGTGAGGGCCAGGGTGCCGTAGTCGCCCTCGACGGCGAGCAGCCCCTCGGCGAGCAGTTGCCGGACCACCCCGCGCCACTCGGCCTCCCGCAGTTCGGTGCCGATGCCGAAGGTGCTCAGCGAGTCGTGGCCGTACTGGGTGATCTTGTCGGTCTGCTTGCCGAGCAGGATGTCGACGCAGTGCCCGGCGCCGAAGCGCTGGTTGCGCTCCCGGTCCAGCCGGAAGACGGTGGAGAGCAGCTTCTGCGCCGGCACCGTGCCGTCCCAGGTCTCGGGCGGGGTGAGGCAGGTGTCGCAGTTGCCGCAGCCGGCCGCCCCGCTCTGGCCGAAGTATTCGAGCAACTGCACCCGGCGGCAGCGGACCGTCTCGCAGAGGGCCAGCATCGCGTCGAGGTGGGTGGCGAGGTTGCGCCGGTGCGCGAGATCGCCCTCCGACGTCTCGATCATCTTGCGCTGCTGCACCACGTCCTGGAGGCCGTACGCCAGCCAGGCGGTGGACGGCAGGCCGTCCCGCCCGGCGCGGCCGGTCTCCTGGTAGTAGCCCTCCACCGACTTCGGCAGGTCGAGGTGGGCGACGAACCGGACGTCGGGCTTGTCGATGCCCATCCCGAACGCGATCGTCGCCACCATCACCAGGCCGTCCTCGCGCAGGAATCGCTGCTGGTTGGCGGCGCGGGTGGCCGCGTCCAGGCCGGCGTGGTACGGCAGCGCGGCGACCCCGTTGGCGACCAGGAACTCGGCGGTCTTCTCCACCGACGCCCGGGACAGGCAGTAGACGATGCCGGCGTCGCCGGGGTGCTCGTCGCGCAGCAGGGCGAGCAGTTGCTTGCGCGGCTCCTTCTTCGGCACGATCCGGTACTGGATGTTGGGCCGGTCGAAGCTGGCCACGAAGTGCCGGGCGTCGGTCAGCTTGAGCCGGCTGGCGATCTCGGCGCGGGTGGCGCTGGTCGCGGTGGCGGTGAGCGCGATCCGGGGCACCGTCGGCCACCGCTCGTGCAGCATCGACAGGGCCAGGTAGTCGGGGCGGAAGTCGTGCCCCCACTGCGAGACGCAGTGCGCCTCGTCGATGGCGAACAGGGCGATCCGGCCCCGGTCGAGCAGGCCGAGGGTGGCCCGGGAGCCGAGCGCCTCCGGGGCGAGGTAGAGCAGGTCCAGCTCGCCGGCGAGGAAGGCCTTCTCGACCTGGCGGCGGGCCTCCAGGTCCTGGGTCGAGTTGAGGAACCCGGCCCGGACGCCGACGGCGGTCAGCGCGTCGACCTGGTCCTGCATCAGCGCGATCAGTGGGGAGACGACCACCGCGACGCCCTCGCGGACCAGGGCGGGGATCTGGTAGCACAGCGACTTGCCGCCGCCGGTGGGCATCAGCACCAGCGCGTCGCCGCCGGCCACCACGTGGTCGATGACCTCCCGCTGGAAGCCGCGGAAGGCGTCGTAGCCGAAGACCCGGCGGAGCACCCGCAGCGCGTCCTCGGTGCGCAGGTCGGTGGGGGAGGTCATCCGCGGAGTCTACGAGCCGACGCCGACAACCCGCCGCCGCCGACCCGCGCGGGAATACCCGCTCCGCCGTCGCCGCTTCCTGAAAAGGCCGCCGTGCCGACACCGACACCGGCACCGGTCGGACGGGCGGGAACCGATCGACGCCGCCCGGCGGGATAGAGTCGCTGATCGACCATGCGTGTCCGGGACGAACCGGACGCGGCACGGCTGGGGGGTAGTGGGTGAGCGAGGTGCGGACGACCGACGGGTACGCCCCGGACGGCGGCGCGGCGACGGCGGAGGCGGACACCAGCCTGGTGGTGGTCACCGGGCTGTCCGGAGGCGGCCGGAGCACGGTCGCCCGGGCGCTGGAGAACGTCGGTTACTACGTGGTGGACAACCTGCCCCAGGCGCTGATGCTGGACATGGCCGAGCTGGCGGTCAAGGCCGGCGGCGCGGCCCGGCGTACCGCGATGGTGCTCGACGTTCGCTCGCGCGCCTTCTCCACCGATCTCGCCGGGGCGATCCGCGAGCTGCGAGACCGGGGCTTCTCACCCCGGGTGGTCTTCGTCGACGCCGACGACGAGGTGCTGATCCGCCGGTTCGAGAGCGTCCGGCGCTCGCACCCGTTGCAGGGCGAGGGGCGGCTGGCTGACGGCATCGCCGTGGAGCGCGGCCTGCTGGAGGAGGCCCGCGACCAGGCCGACGTGATCATCGACACCAGCCACCTCAACGTCAACCAGCTGCGGCGGCGCATCGAGGAGCTCTTCGGCGGTGAGGACGCCCGCCGGCTGCGGGTCACCGTGATCTCCTTCGGCTTCAAGTACGGCCTGCCGACCGACGCCGACTTCGTGCTCGACGCCCGGTTCCTGCCCAACCCGTACTGGGTGCCGGAGCTGCGCGAGCACACCGGGCGGGAGGAGGCGGTCAGCGCGTACGTGCTGGGCCAGGAGGGTGCGGACGCGTTCGTCGCGGCGTACGCCGACCTGGTCAACGCCACCACCGCGGGCTTCGAGCGGGAGGGCAAGCGCTACCTGACCGTGGCCGTCGGCTGCACCGGTGGCAAGCACCGCAGCGTGGCCATCGCGGAGGAACTGGCCGGCCGGCTGCGCCAGTCGGATCTGGCCGCCAACGCTCAGCACCGGGACCTGGGGCGGGAATGACGGCGGCGAAGGTGGTCGCCTTCGGCGGGGGGCACGGGCTCTCCGCCTCGCTGCGCGCGCTGCGTCACTGCGCCGGCGACCTCGACCTGGACATCACCGCCGTGGTGACCGTCGGCGACGACGGCGGCTCCAGCGGCCGGCTGCGCGCCGAGCGCGGCGGGCTGCCCCCGGGCGACCTGCGGCAGGCCCTCGTCGCGCTGGCCGGCGACCACCCCGCCACCCGGCGCAGCGCCGGGCTCTTCCAGCACCGCTTCGCCGGCGACTCCGGCGACGGCCTGGCCGGGCACGCGGTGGGCAACCTGGTGCTCTGCGGCCTGATGGAGCAGCTCGGCGACCCGGTGGCCGCGCTGGAGCACGCCGGGGCGATGCTCGGCGCGGTGGGCCGGGTGCTGCCGATGTCCCGCCAGCCGGTGGGGATCGAGGCGCGGGTGCGCGGCGCCGATCCGGCCCGCCCCGACGAGGTGCGCACGGTGCGCGGCCAGCACCAGGTGGCGGTGACCACCGGCCGGGTGGAGTCGCTGCGGCTCACCCCGACCGCGCCGGACGCGTGCGCCGAGGCGGTCGCCGCGGTGGGCGAGGCCGACTGGCTGATCTTCGGGCCGGGCAGCTGGTACACCAGCGTGCTGCCGCACCTGCTGGTGCCGGGGCTGGCCGCCGCGATCGTCGCGAGCCGGGCCCGACGGCTGGTCACCCTCAACCTGGCGGCCGAGAAGGAGACCCTCGGCCTCTCCGTCGCCGACCACCTGGCCGCCCTGCACTCGTACCTTCCGCAGCTCACCGTGGACTTCGTGCTGGCCGATTCGAAGGCGGTGGGTGATCCCGAACCGGCCGGACGTGCGGCAGAATCGCTGGGTGCCCGGCTGGTCCTCGCCCCTGTCGCCGTCACCGACGGCTCTCCCCGTCATGATCCGGCCGCCCTGGGCGCCGCGTTGGTGCCTGTCCTGGGCGCCGATCGTTAAGCACGTACGTAATCACCGGCGACACGCCGGTACCGGTCCGTGGAGGGGCGCAGAATGGCGATGACGGCTGCGGTCAAGGACGAGCTGAGTCGGGTCGACGTGCCCAAGCCCTGCTGCCGGCGGGCGGAGATGGCCGCGCTGCTGCGCTTCGCCGGCGGGCTGCACATCGTCTCCGGTCGCGTGGTGGTGGAGGCCGAGCTGGACACCGGGGCGGTGGCCCGGCGGCTGCGCCGGGAGGTCGCCGAGGTGTACGGCTATCCGAGCGAGATCCACGTGCTGGCCTCCGGCGGGTTGCGCAAGGGCAGCCACTTCATCGTCCGGGTGGTCAAGGACGGCGAGGCGCTGGCCCGGCAGACCGGCCTGCTCGACGTGCGCGGTCGCCCGGTACGCGGCCTGCCGCCGCACGTGGTGGCGGCCAACGTCTGCTGCGCGGTGTCCGCCTGGCGGGGCGCGTTCATGGCGCACGGCTCGCTGACCGAGCCGGGCCGCTCCAGCGCGCTGGAGATCACCTGCCCGGGGCCGGAGTCCGCGCTGGCCCTGGTCGGCGCGGCCCGCCGGATCGGCATCACCGCCAAGAACCGCGAGGTGCGCGGGGTGGATCGGGTGGTGGTCAAGGACGGTGACGCGATCGCCGCGCTGCTCACCCGGATCGGGGCGCACTCCAGCGTGCTGGCCTGGGAGGAGCGCCGGGTGCGCCGCGAGGTCCGGGCCACCGCCAACCGGCTGGCCAACTTCGACGACGCCAACCTGCGCCGCTCGGCCCGCGCCGCGGTGGCCGCCGCCGCCCGGGTGACCCGGGCGCTGGAGATCCTGGCCGAGGACGCGCCGAACCATTTGACCTCGGCCGGGCGGCTGCGCCTGGAGCACCGGCAGGCCTCGCTGGAGGAGCTGGGTGCGCTGGCCGACCCGCCGCTGACCAAGGACGCCATCGCCGGCCGGATCCGCCGGCTGCTGGCCCTGGCCGACAAGCGAGCCCGCGACCTGGGCATCCCGGATACGGAAGCGGCCGTCACGCCCGACATGCTCGTGGTCTGATAGGACGGTGGGGCTCCACGATGCGAGCGGGATCACCACCCGCCGCAGCGCGACGCCGCACGCTCGGATAAGGTCGCTGGGTACGGCAAGGGGGCCGGCACAGGCTCTCCTCGCCGTGCTCACCGCCTCGGGCGGTCAGGTCTTCACGGACCGCGGCGGGGTGGCCGAGATGAACCGTCAACGGCCGGCTCCAACGGTCGGCGCACAAATCTCCGCCGGCCCGGGTCTTACGCCGGCGGACCAGAACGCGAGGAGATGGGACCTGTGACCATCCGGGTTGGCATCAACGGCTTCGGCCGGATCGGCCGTAACTTCTTCCGGGCAGTGCTGGCGTCTGGCGCTGACATCGAGGTTGTGGCGGTCAACGACCTGACCGACAACGCGACGCTCGCCCACCTTGTCAAGTACGACAGCATCCTGGGCCGCCTTCCGCACGAGGTGAAGGCGACCGCCGACGAGATCACGGTGGGCGGCAAGACCATCAAGGCGTACGCCGAGAAGGACCCGGCGAAGCTGCCGTGGGGCGAGGTCGGCGCGGACGTGGTCATCGAGTCGACCGGCTTCTTCACCGACGCCACCAAGGCCAAGGCGCACATCGACGGCGGGGCCAAGAAGGTCATCATCTCCGCGCCGGCGAAGAACGAGGACGTCACGGTGGTGATGGGCGTCAACCAGGACCAGTACGACCCGGCCAAGCACACCATCATCTCCAACGCGTCCTGCACCACCAACTGCCTCGCCCCGATGGCGAAGGTGCTGCACGACACGTTCGGCGTCCAGCACGGTCTGATGACCACCATCCACGCGTACACGCAGGACCAGAACCTGCAGGACGCGCCGCACAAGGACCTGCGTCGGGCCCGGGCCGCCGCGCTGAACATCGTCCCGACCTCGACCGGCGCCGCCAAGGCGATCGGCCTGGTGCTGCCGGAGCTGAAGGGCAAGCTGGACGGCTACGCGCTGCGGGTGCCGATCCCGACCGGCTCCGCCACCGACCTGACCGTCAACGTCGGCCGGGAGACCACGGTGGACGAGGTAAACGCCGCGATGAAGGCCGCCGCCGACGGCCCGCTCAAGGGCATCCTGGTCTACAACGAGGACCCGATCGTCTCCTCGGACATCGTCACCGACCCGGCGTCCTGCATCTTCGACGCGCCGCTGACCAAGGTCGTCGGCAACCAGGTCAAGGTCGTCGGTTGGTACGACAACGAGTGGGGCTACTCCAACCGCCTCCTGGACCTGGTCAAGCTGGTGGGTTCCTCGCTGTGAGCATCCGCAACCTCGACGACCTGCTCGCCGAAGGGGTGTCGGGTCGGCGCGTGCTGGTGCGCGCCGACCTGAACGTCCCGCTCGACAAGCAGACCGGTGAGATCACCGACGACGGCCGCATCCGCGCGGTCCTGCCGACCCTGAGCGCGCTGGTCTCCGCCGGCGCCAAGGTGGTCGTCTGCTCGCACCTGGGCCGCCCGAAGGGCGCGCCGGACCCGCAGTTCAGCCTCCGCCCGGTCGCCGGTCGCCTCGGCGAGCTGCTCGACGCGCCGGTGCACTTCGCCGAGGACACCGTCGGCGACTCGGCCCGCTCCACCGTGGATGCGCTGGCCGACGGCCAGGTCGCCCTGCTGGAGAACCTCCGGTTCAACAAGGGGGAGACCAGCAAGGACGACGCCGAGCGGGGCGCGTTCGCCGACCAGCTCGCCGCGTTCGGCGACGCGTACGTCGACGACGCGTTCGGCGCGGTGCACCGCAAGCACGCCAGCGTGTACGACGTACCCGCCCGGCTGCCGCACGTCGCGGGCCGGCTGGTGCTGCGCGAGGTGGAGGTGCTCTCCAAGCTGACCGGTCAGCCGGAGCGCCCGTACGTCGTGGTGCTCGGCGGCTCCAAGGTCTCCGACAAGCTGGCGGTCATCGAGGCGCTGCTGCCGACGGTGGACCGGCTGCTCATCGGCGGCGGGATGTGCTTCACCTTCCTCAAGGCGCAGGGCCACGAGGTGGGCAGCTCGCTGCTCGAGGAGCAGATGGTCGAGACCTGCCGCAACCTGATGGAGCGCTCCGGCGGGAAGATCCTGCTCCCGGTCGACGTGGTGGCCGCGGACGCGTTCGCCCCGGACGCCGCGCACGACACCGTGCCGGCCGACGGCATCCCGAGCAAGCGCGTCGGGCTGGACATCGGCCCCGAGACGGTGGCCGGGTTCGCCGCCGCGCTCAAGGGCGCGAAGACGATCTTCTGGAACGGCCCGATGGGTGTGTTCGAGATGGCGGCGTTCGCCACCGGCACCCGTGGGGTCGCCGAGGCGATCGCCAAGTCCGGCGCGTTCACGGTGGTCGGTGGCGGCGACTCCGCGGCGGCGGTCCGTGCCCTGGGCCTGGACGAGTCCGCCTTCGACCACATCTCCACCGGCGGTGGCGCCTCCCTGGAGTACCTGGAGGGCAAGACCCTCCCCGGCATCGCGGCCCTGGAGAAGTGATGGCGAGCGTCACCCGCCGGCCGCTGATGGCCGGCAACTGGAAGATGAACCTGAACCACCTCGAGGCCAACCTGCTGGTGCAGAAGCTGGCCGCGAGCCTCACCGAGAAGCAGCTCACCGAGGTCGAGACGGTGGTCCTGCCGCCCTTCACCGACCTGCGCACCGTGCAGACCGCGGTGGACGGCGACAAGCTGCTGATCGGCTACGGCGCGCAGGACCTGTCGCCGTACCAGTCGGGCGCCTACACCGGGGACGTCGCCGGGCCGATGCTGGCCAAGCTGGGCTGCACGTACGTGGTGGTGGGGCACTCCGAGCGGCGCGCTTTCCACTACGAGGACGACGCGATCGTCAACGCCAAGGTGGCGGCGGCGCTGGCCAACGGGCTCACCCCGATCCTCTGCATCGGCGAGGGCCTGGAGATCCGGGAGCAGCTGCGGCACGTGCCGCACTGCTGCGACCAGCTCGACGGCGCCCTGCGCGGGCTCACCGCCGAGCAGGTGGCCAAGGTCGTCGTGGCGTACGAGCCGGTCTGGGCGATCGGCACCGGCAAGACGGCGACGCCGGAGGACGCCCAGGAGGTCTGCGGCGAGGTGCGCAAGCGGCTGGTCGAGACCCACGACCAGGGCACGGCGGACCAGGTCCGGATCATCTACGGCGGGTCGGTCAAGTCCTCGAACGTGTCCGCGATCATGGCCCAGCCGGACGTGGACGGGGCCCTGATCGGCGGCGCCAGCCTGGACGCCGAGGAGTTCGCGAAGATCTGCCGGTTCCCGGAGCACACCGCCCGCTGATCGCTCGCTATCCTTGAGGCCGCCCGTCCACCGGTCGGTGCCACCGTGCCCGATCTGTCCGGGCGAGGATCGTAACGAGAGGACTGACCCCAGCCATGCCGATCTGGTTCGCATACACGTTGATCGTGTTGCTGGTCATCACGAGCGTTCTGCTCACCATGCTGATCCTGCTGCACCGGGGTAAGGGCGGCGGGCTGTCGAGCATGTTCGGCGGCGGCGTCAGCTCCAGCCTGGCCGGCTCGTCCGTGGCCGAGAAGAACCTCGACCGCTACACCGTCCTGGTGAGCATCGTCTGGTTCGCCTGCATCGTCGGGCTCGGCCTCTGGCTCCGGCTCCAGCTCAACACCGGGGCCTGAGCCCGTCGGAGTCTCGGCGTACAATCTGCGCGCGGTCCGTCACGGACCGCGCGCAGTTCGTTGTGCAGCGCGTCGCCGCCGCCCACCCCCTGCCGAGCGGCGGTCCCTCCGACGACAGGAGCGAGCAGCCGTGCCCAGTGGCAACGTCATCCGTGGCTCACGGATCGGGTCCGCCCCCGAACGCCACGCCGAGCGCTACGAGCCCGCACCCCGCCGGGCGGTGACCTACTGGTGCCGCAACGGGCACGCCACCGAGATCAGAATGGCGGTGGACGCCGAGGCGCCCCCGCTGTGGGACTGCCCCCGCTGCGGGCTGCCCGCCGGCCGGGACGCGGAGAACCCGCCCGGGCGGAGTCGTCCCGAGCCCTACAAGACCCACCTGGCGTACGTGAAGGAGCGGCGCAGCGAGGAGGAGGGGGCGGCCATCCTGGCCGAGGCCCTCGCCGCGCTGCGCCGCCGTCGCGGCCGGGAGTGACACGCCGGAGCCCCGACCCCACCGGGGGCCGGGGCTCCTCGTCGTGATGGCTCAGCGCAGGCTGCGCGACCGGGGTGGCAC
The DNA here is from genome assembly GCF_018070095.1 of Micromonospora sp. U56. Classification (NCBI taxonomy): domain Bacteria; kingdom Bacillati; phylum Actinomycetota; class Actinomycetes; order Micromonosporales; family Micromonosporaceae; genus Micromonospora; species Micromonospora sp. U56. The sequence continues at coordinate 5,189 of NZ_JAGPYL010000040.1, read as the reverse complement.
GTCGGCCGCCGCCGACCGGTCCAGCAGCCAGAGGGTACGCGACACGCCCCGCGCGCCGGCCGCCGGCAGTTGCACCGGGCCCGCCCCGGCCAGCGCCATGCCGACCGCCCGGGCCTTGTCGGCGCCGCTGGCCACCAGCCAGACCTCCTCGGCGGTGTTGATCGCCGGCAGGGTGAGCGTGGTCCGCAGCGGCGGCGGCTTCGGGCTGCCCCGCACCGCGCTGACCGGCCGGTTGTCGTAGTGCACCGGGTGCTCGGGGAAGACCGACGCCACGTGCCCGTCCTCGCCGACGCCGAGCATCAGCACGTCGAAGTGGGGGAGCGCGGCGTGGCCGGGCCGCGCGGCCCGGGCCAGCTCCTCGGCGTACGCGGCGGCACCGGCCTCCGGGTCGGCGCCCAGCGGGCCGTCGGAGGCCGGCATGGGGTGCACCCGGGCCGGGTCCAGCGGCACGGAGTCCAGCAGCGCCGCCCGGGCCTGCGTCTCGTTGCGCTCCGGGTCGCCGGCGGGCAGGAACCGCTCGTCGCCCCACCAGACGTCCACCCGCGACCAGTCGACCGCGTCCCGTGCCGGCAGCGCGGACACCGCCCGGTACACCGCGGCGGCGATCCGCCCCCCGGTCAGCACCACCGACGCCTGACCCCGGTCCGCCTGCGCGTCGAGCAGCTTCACCACCAGCCGGGCCGCCACCGCCTGCGCCAGCAGGTCGGCATCGGCGTGTACGGCGACACTCGCCTCACTCATGTTGTGCCTTCGTCTCCCGACCGCGCTCGCGCGGTCCGTGTTCGTCGTGCCCGGGGGCCGGTCGGCCCGTCCGTCGCCCCCTCCCACGCCCCGGGGAACCGTGTCGGCCCCCGGGGCAGCGGTCAGGGGGTCGCGCTGGTGCCGGCGTGGGCGGTGACCCCGGCCTCGGCCCGCTGCGCGGTCGCCGGGTCCTTCCAGACGTGCACCCGCCCGGCGGGCCGCTGGTCCAGGCCGGAGATGCCGGCCGCCGCGCCCAGCGCCTCGGCGTACACCTGGTCGGCGTCGAGCCGGCGCAGCTCCTCGGCCAGCTCGTCGCCGAGCGGGCGGCGCACCAGCGGCAGGGCCCGGTCCTCCTGACCGGTACGGCGGAACACCGCCATGTTGTCGTCGCGGGTCAGCGTCAGCTCGTCGCCGTTGGCGCAGCGCAGCTGCACCTCGCGCATGCGCGGGTGCTCGTCGGTGTGCTCCCACACCGGGTCGATGCCGAGCCGGGCGGTCAGCCAGCCGCGCATCAGCGCCGCGGTCGGGTCGGTTCTCGGCGCGACCACCGTCGCCTCGGTGACCCGGGCCTCGGTGGTGTCGAACGCCCCGGCGACCAGGGTGCGCCACGGGGTGATCCGGGTCCACGCCAGGTCGGTGTCGCCGGGGGCGTAGTCGTGGGCCCGCTGGCGCAGCGCCTCGATCGGGTCGACCGCCTGGGCGGCGTCGGTGATCCGCCGGTCGGCGACCACGCCGAGGAAGTCGGTGGCGATCTCCGCCGGCGGGTCGGCGTGCCACCAGGTCACCACGGGGACGTCCGGCACCAGCAGCGGCATCACCACGGACTCGGCGTGCAGGGCCAGCCGGCCGTACATCCGGGTCACCACCGCCTCGCCCGGGCCGAGCCGCCCGCCGACGACGATCTCCGCGTCCAGCCGGTTGCGCTCCCGTTCCACGTCGGTGCGCACGACCACCAGCAGTCGGCACGGGTGGGCCGCCGCGGCGATGGTCGCCGCCGCCTCCGCCTCGCGGACCCGCTTCTCGTCCACCACCACGATGAGGGTCAGGGCCATGCCGCTGGCCACCCCGCCCGCGCTGCGCCGCTCGGCGGCGAGCGCCTTGACCACCTCGTTCCCGGTGGTGTCCCACAGGCCGATCACTGGAGCCTCCCGGTCCGCTGGCTGTGCCCGCGCACGCCGCTGTGTCCGATCATCCGCGCGCTCATGCCCGCCGCCAGGCGCGGCCCTCGCGCGCCAGCATCTCGTCGGCCGCCCGGGGGCCCCACTCGCCGGCCCGGTACGGCTCCGGCTTGGTGCCCGCCCAGGCGTGCTCCAGCGGGTCCACCACCTGCCAGCTCTGCTCCACCTCGGCGGCGTCCGGGAAGAGCGTCCGGTCGCCGATCAGCACGTCCAGCACCAGCCGCTCGTACGCCTCAGGGCTGGACTCGGTGAACGCCTCGCCGTACTGGAAGTCCATCGCGATGTCCCGGACCTCCATGGTCGTGCCCGGCACCTTGGAGCCGAACTTCAGCACCACGCCCTCGTCCGGCTGCACCCGGATGACGAGCTGGTTGGGGCCGAGCGACTCCATGTCGGCCGCGTTGAACGGCAGGTGCGGCGCCTTCTTGAACACGACCGCCACCTCGGTGACCCGGCGCGGCAGCCGCTTGCCGGCCCGGATGTAGAACGGCACCTCCGCCCAGCGGCGGTTCTGGATGCCCAGCTCCACGGCGACGTAGGTCTCGGTGGTCGAGTCCTCCGGGACGCCCTTCTCCTCCAGGTAGCCGAGCGCCCGCTCGCCGCCGACCCAGCCGGGCAGGTACTGCCCGCGCACGGTGCCCTGGGCAATGTCCCTGGGCAGGGTGATCGCCTTGAGCACCTTCAGCTTCTCGGTCCGGATCTCGTCGGCGTCGAAGCTGGTCGGCTCCTCCATCGCCACCAGGGCGAGCAGTTGGAGGAGGTGGTTCTGGAGCACGTCCCGGGCGGTGCCGACGGAGTCGTAGAAGCCGGCCCGGGTGCCGATGCCGACGTCCTCGGCCATGGTGATCTGCACCGAGTCGACGTACTTGGAGTTCCACAGCGGCTCGAACAGGTTGTTGGCGAACCGCAGGGCGAGGATGTTCTGGACCGTCTCCTTGCCCAGGTAGTGGTCGATCCGGAAGACGTCCTGGCGGGTGAAGACGTCGTCGACCAGGTCGTTGAGCTCTTTGGCCGACGGCAGGTCGTTGCCGAACGGCTTCTCCACCACCACCCGGCGCCAGCCGCCGGACTTGGCGTTGTCGGCCATCCCGGTGCGGGCCAGTTGCTTGAGCACCACCGGGAAGGCCGCCGGGGGGATGGAGAAGTAGAACGCGGCGTTGCCCTGGATGCCGTGGCTGTTCCGCAGCTCGTCGAGGGTGGCGGCGAGGTGGTCGAAGGCGGAGTCGTCGTCGAACGAGCCACCGACGAACTTGATGTTGCCGGCGAGCCGCGACCAGACCTCCTCCCGCCAGGGGGTACGGGCGTGCTTCTTGGCCGCGTCGTGGGCCAGCGACTCGAAGTCGCCGTCGCCCCAGTCCCGCCGGGCGAAGCCCAGCACCACGAACCCGGGCGGCAGCAGCCCCCGGTTGGCCAGGTCGTAGACCGCTGGCAGCAACTTCTTGCGCGCCAGGTCACCGGTGACTCCGAAGATCACCAGAGCGCAGGGCTCCGGGATCCGGGGCAGTCGCCGGTCCTGCACGTCGCGCAGCGGGTTCACGCCGTCTCCTCGCTCCGTCTGGTCCATGTCGCTCATCTCACGCCCGCCATCGTTCGATCGCATCCAGCAGCTGGGCCAGGCCCGCCGGCCTGTCGGTCAGGTGCAGGCGTAGCACGGCTCGGCCCCGGTCGGCCAGCGCCTGCCGGTCGCCGGCGGCCTGCGCCGCCTGCAGCTCCCCGAAGGAGTACGGCCGACCCGGTACCGGGAGATCAACGTGCACCGCGCCGGTGAGCTGAAGGTAGCTGCCGACCGGCGGGCCGCCCTTGTGGTACTGCCCGGTGGAGTGCAGGTACCGGGGGCCCCAGCCGAAGGTGACCGGCCGCCCGGCGGCCTGCGCCAGCAGCGGCCGCAGCCGCGCCGCAGCCGCGTCGTCCACCCGGTCCAGGTACGCCGTCACGGCGAGGTAGCCCGCGTCGCCCACGCCGTCCAGCAGGTGGCGCAGCGCGCCGGTGAGGTCGGCGGGCGTGCCCGGCGGGGCGTGCACCTCGATCGCGCCCTCGGTGGACGAGGGCGCCTGCGCCGACGGTCCGGATTCCAGGATCCGCCGGGTGTTGTCCTTGCTCGCGGCGACGTCCGGCTGGTCGAACGGGTCGACGCCGAGCACCACCGCCGCGACCGCGGTCGCGTACTCCCAGGTCAGGAACTGGGCCCCGAGGGGCCCGTTCACCGCCAGGTCGGGTTCGCAGCCGCCGCCGGGGACGTCCCCCGCGGTCAGCGCGCCGCCGTGGCTGACGGTCAGCACGTCCGGTCCGGTGGCCCCCGGCGCCTGCGGGGACTCCACCACCACGGGCAGGACGCCGAGCCCGGCCTTGCCGGTCGACTCGGCGAGCAGCTGCTCGATCCAGTCACCCAGGCCGTCCAGGCCGGTGCCGTCGGGGACCAGGGCGACCTTGTCCCGGCCGGTGGTGGCCGCCGCGGCGAGCGCCGCGCCGAGCGCCAGGCCCGGATTGTCCCGGTCCCCGCCCAGCGCGGCCGACACCGCCTCGGCGTCGTCCAGCAGCTCGGTCACCTCCACCCCGGCCAGCGCGGCGGGGACCAGGCCGAACGCGGTCAGCGCCGAGTACCGTCCGCCCACCTGCGGGTCGGCCGGCAGCACCACCACGCCCATCTCGTCGGCGGTGGCCTCCAGCGGGGAGCCCGGGTCGGTGACCACCACGAAGTGCCGGGCCGCCTCGGCCTCGGTCATCCCGGCGTCCAGAAACGCCTGCCAGTACGCCCGGCGGTGGCTGTCGGTCTCCACCGTCGTGCCGGACTTGCTGGCCACCACGACGACCGTGCGCTCCAGCCGGTCGGCCAACGCCGCCCGGACCCGGCCCGGGTCGGTGGTGTCGAGCACGGTCAGCGGCCGGCCCAGGGTGCGCGTGATGGTCTCGGCGGCGAGCGAGGAACCACCCATCCCGGCGAGCACCACGTGGTCCAGATCCTCCAGCTCCGCCGCCAGCTCGGCGAGCTGGTCGAGCAGCTCCCGGCTGCGGCGGTGGGTGTCCAGCCAGCCGAGGCGGGTCGTCGCCTCCTCCTCGACGGCCGGCCCCCAGAGTCCAGGGTCCCCGGCGGCCAGCCGGGCCGGGACGTCCCGGCCGGCCCGCGCGGCTCGCCCGGACGCGGGCGCGGACTTGTCGGCCGCGTCCGCGCCGTGCCCGGGCACCCCGGCGGCGGCGTCCGCCGGGCCGGCCCGCAGGTCACCCCTGTCGCCACCCGCCCCGGGGGGCGGCGTGGTGCCTCGCGGGGCGGGG